>JAESSZ010000637.1 GCA_016763875.1 Nannocystaceae bacterium | reverse complement strand
GGTCACAACCACAACCGGCACGTCTCGCAGGCGGGGGTCGGCGCGCATCTGCTTGAGGACCGAAAACCCGTCCACTTCGGGCATCATGAGGTCAAGGAGCACCAAGTGTGGGAGGTTGTCGCGCATCGCCTCGAGCGCTTCACGGCCGTTACTGGACTCGGTCACGGTGTGCCCCGAGCGTTGCAGCGCGCGACGCATGCGGTCGCGGCTGGGGGCGTCATCGTCCACGACCAAGATCCGTCCGGACCCAGAACCGCAGAAACGGCGCAGGATTGCGGCGAGACGCTCGGTTTGCACCGGCTTGAGCAGAAAATCGACCGCGCCCAGGGCGAAACCAACATCGCTTTGATCGAGGATTGTCAGCATCACCACGGGGATGTCCGCGGTTTCGGGGTCGCCCTTGAGCTCGGTCAGCAACCCCCAGCCGTCCAGCTCCGGCATCATCACGTCGAGAACGACCGCGGCCGGCGCGTGCTCGTGCACGGCGGCCAGCCCCTCGCGGCCATTGCGAGCGGTGAGCACTTCAAAACCGTGTCGCCTCAGCGCTCGGCTCAAGAGGTCAAGCATCGCCGGATCGTCGTCGACCGCCAGCACTCTGCACTTTGGTTTGCACGGGTCCGCCGCCTCGGGCGTGTCGCTGGACTGACCCTCTTGCTCGTCGGCCACCGTGCGGGGCAGCGTGATTGTGAACGTTGAGCCCGTGCCCGGCGTCGACTTAACGTCGATATCGCCGGCCATCATCGCGCAGTAGCGTTGACTGATGACCAGCCCCAGACCGGTGCCTCCGTAGTTGCGGGTGGTTGTGGCATCCGCCTGAACGAACGCTTTGAACAAGCGCTTGAGAGTGTCGGCTTCGATGCCAATTCCCGTGTCGCTGACGGCGAAGCTGATCGTCTCGACTCCGTCCGCACCAATGGCGGCCGTGACCGTCAGCGTGATCGTGCCGTCTTTGGTGAACTTTGCCGCGTTGCTCAGCACGTTGAGCAGCGTCTGGCGCACCTTGGTCAGGTCAGCGCGCATGATCCCGATGTCGTCGTCGATCTCGACATCGAGCGTGTTGCCGCCCGCCCGTACCAGTGGGCGCACCGTGGCCACGACGTTGCTGATCGTCGTGTGAACGTCGAAGCTCTCAAGGTGCAGCCGCATGGCCCCTGCCTCGATCTTCGACAAGTCCAGCACGTCGTTGATGAGCTCAAGCAGATGTTGGCCCGACGCCTTGATTCGCCCCAGATCCGAGGCGAGTTCTTCGTTGCCATCGTCGTCGGCGTCTTCGCCCAACATCTCGCTGTAGCCGATGATCGCGTTGAGCGGAGTGCGCAACTCGTGGCTCATGTTGGCGAGAAACTGGCTCTTGCTGCGGCTGGCCTCAAGCGCCGCATCGCGAGCCTGCTCGAGCTCCGCACTCTGCCGACGGAGTTCATTGTCGGCTTCGATTCGGGCGGTGATGTCACGTTTCACGGCCACGTGATGGGTGCAGGTCCCGTCCTCGTCCATCACGGGTGCGATGGTCGCCTCCAGGTAGACCAGCGAACTGTCTTTGGCTTGCGAGATCAGCAGGCCCTTCCACGGTCGGCCCGCGTCAAGTGCCTCACTGATCCGGCCAAAGTAGCCCGGCTCGTGCATATCGCTGCGCATCACCGACGCGGGGGTCTTGCCGATGATCTCACTCGGCACATACCCCAGCACCCGCGTGAACGCCGGGTTGACGTATTCGAACGTTGGTTCGGGACTGGTGATCTCGATGATGTCCCCCGCGGCCTCCACCGCCCACGCGAGCAACTTGAGGCGCTTTAGGGGGCCGCTGGCGCGTCGTTGATGCACGACTTTGAGACGGGCCGCGAGTTCACCTGGCCGCAGTGGTTTGGCCGCAAGATCGGTGATGCCGTCGGGTGGCTCGATGAGCTGTGCGGGGGTGGCGAGCAGTAAAACCGTGTGCCGAGGGGTCTCCGCGCCGCATTCGAGCAGTAGATCCGCGAGATTGGGTTCGGCGCCGTCGACGATGAGGACCTCGGCTTGGGCGCGGGCGACGTGGATGTGGCGTCCGTCGGCGGTCAGTTCTTGTTGGGCGGCCTCGCTGAGGGCCGCGTCACTGCTGATCACGTGCACACGCATGGGGCTACTTGGGTCATCTTACACCCGGGCGCCCCGCTGTGGCCGGGAAGCAGGCATACTTTGCGATGGTCTGTGCGCGATGGTGCGAATGCGATGAAGGTCCTACTGGTCGAAGACAATGAGATGAATCGCGACATGTTGTCGCGACGCCTCCGCCGTCGTGGATTCGACGTCTCGGTCGCCGTAGACGGCCAGGAGGGGCTTGACGCCGTGACGGCCCAGCTCCCCGCGGTCGTGCTGTTGGACATGGATCTACCGGTTGTCGATGGCTGGGAGGTGGCGCGTCGTCTCAAGGCCAATGAGGCGACTCGGGACATCCCGATCATCGCCTTGACCGCGCACGCAATGGTCGGTGATCGCGACCGTGCACTGGCGGCGGGGTGCGACGACTACGACACCAAACCAGTTGAGTTGCCAAGGCTGTTGGAGAAAATCGAGCGATTGTTGGGCGGGCTGCCAGCGCGATGACGCAGCAACGGACGCACGGGGATCCGACGGTTGTGGCCGTCCAAGAGGCGCTGACGCGGCTTCGCACCGATGCTGCGTGTGCAGCATGCACCGCGATGGTCGAGGACCTGGACAAGATGCTAGGGGCGATCGGCGGGCTTGCGTCCCTACTACAGGCGCTGCCGGAGCGGGCTGCGGCGTGCAGTGGACCGGACGAGTTCCGCACGATTCGGCATGACTTGCGGACCCCGGTGGGGCAGCTGTTGGGCTATTGCGAGCTGCTCCAGGAAGAAGCAGAGGACGAAGGCGAGGTGCGTTGGTCCGCACCTCTGGCCGCGCTGCGCGGGCAAATGGACGCATTGCGGCGCGTGGTCGAGCAACTCAGTGCGACGTACGCGGGGTCCGCCGCTGCCGACACGGGGGTCCAACGCGTCCTCGCCACTTCGCGTGCGGGCGGCACCGATCTGGTCGCGGGCGGACGCGGGACGGTGTAGGTCGTCGACGACAACGCAGACAATCGCGACTTGCTCTCGCGTCGACTTCAGCGCGACGGGTACCGCGTTGTGGTTGCTCATCACGGCAAGCAGGCGCTTGAGATCGCTGCCGCCAAGGAGATCGATCTGGTTCTGCTTGACGTCATGATGCCTGTGATGGACGGATACGAGACGCTGGCGCGCTTCAAGGCGAGCGAGGAGTTACGCCACATCCCGATCATCATGCTCACCTCGTTGGACGAGCAAGGGAGCCTGGCCACGTGTATCGAGGCGGGGGCCGAGGACCATCTGCCCAAACCGTTCGACCCCGTGTTGCTGCGGGCACGCTTGTCGGGGTCCCTCGAACGCAAGCGGTCGCGAGACCGCGAACGGGAGTATCTCGCGCAGATCGTGGCTGAAAAGCGCCGCGCCGATGATCTCATCCATGGCGTCATTCCAATCGGCGTCGCATTGGCGGGAGAGCGCAACGAGGCGCGGATCCTGGCCCGGACCCTGATTGAAGCGCGGCGGTTCTGCGGTGCGGATGGCGGCATGTTGCAGCTTCTGGAGAACGACGAGCTCATTGTTGTTCAGATGCAGTGCGAGTCGATGCAGCAGTCGGTGTCGCCTACCGCGACGCGGCCACCGTCCGCGTCTGGGGGCGTGCCGCAACGCGTCAACCTCAAGGACGAGGGGAAGTCCCGGCGTCCCGAGGTGATGGCGGCCTCGCAGGGGCTGACGATCAACATCGATGTCGTGAGTGACCCGGCCGACTACGATCTCTCCGCCGTGCGGGCCTTTGACCAATCCAACGCATATCGGACACGCTCGATTGTATTCGTCCCGCTGCGCGCAAGCGCCGAGAGCGATGTGTCGGGCGTGCTGCAGCTGTGGAACGCCACCCGGCCGACCGACGGGGCGGCCATTCCATTCACGACGACGTCCGTCGAGATGCTGCAGTCGTTGTCGTCGTTGGCCGCCGCGGCATTGCAAGCGTACCGCCGCGAGCGGGAACTGCGTCATCGCATCCGCCGCCTGGAGATCAAGATCGACGAACGAGAACGCGGGACCGAGGTCGCCCAGATCACCGAGACCGACTACTTCAAACGCCTTCGCAAGCAGGCGCGGGAACTCAGAAAAAGGTCCAGCTGATGGCGGATATCGTCTCTATTCACTCGTTTCGCGGTGGCACCGGCAAGTCAAATACGACCGCCAATATTGCCGCGATGCTCGCTGCATCGGGACATCGCGTCGGCGTTATCGATACCGACATCCAGTCTCCCGGGATCCACGTATTATTCGCGCTGGACCCGAGCGAGGTCACCTATTCCCTCAACGACTTTCTGTGGGAACGGTGCTCGATCCGAGACGCTGCGTACGACGTCACGGGCCGCCTGGGTCAGCCGGTGTCCGGAGAGGTCCACCTCATTCCGTCGAGTTTGCGGACGGGGGAGATCACCAGGATCCTGCGCGACGGTTACGACGTCTCGCTGCTCAACGATGGGCTGCAAACGTTGATCTCCGAGCTGTCGTTGGACTACCTGCTCATCGACACCCACCCAGGCCTCAACGAGGAAACGCTGCTGTCGATCGCGATTTCCGACACGCTAGTGCTCCTGATGCGTCCGGATCATCAGGACTACCAAGGCACGAGTGTGACGGTGGAGGTCGCCCGCAGCCTCGAAGTCCCGCGCTTGCTGCTCGTGGTCAACAATACGCCCGCGGCATTCGACGTCGCCGAGGTGGAAGCGCGCGTGTCGCAGACCTACCAGTGCGAGGTTGCAGCGGTGATCCAGCACTGCGAGGAGTTGATGACGCTCGCGAGTGCGGGCGTGTTTTCGATGCGATACCCGGGCCACATGTTGACCGAGACCTACCGTCGGCTCGCGGCACGGATCGAAAACCGCTGAGGGCCACCGTGCCGTGCCGTCAGTGGTCGCCGTCAGTCGTCGTCGTTTCGGTCGGTGCCGTCGCCGGTCGGCTCGTCTGTCCCGGGGGCGGTGGGATCGCGGTCAAACAGACGATGGAGGTCCGAGCGGGTGGGGTCCTGCGACGTTGGAGCGCTCTGAGTGCGCTTCATTTGGCGTTGCTGGGTCGCGGGCGCTCGATGCTCTTCACTCGCAATACTGGTCGCGAGTTTGACCATGTACCAGCGGCCCGACGCGATGTCGCGCAGGTCCTTGCTGAACGCGGTGGGACGCTGGTAGCGGTCGTCGGCCGCCTTGGCGAGCACTCGGTCAAAGACGTCGTCGGCAACCTTGGGCAACTCGGGCACGCGGGAGCGGATCTTGGCTGGGGGCTCGCTTACGTGGGCCATGGCGAGGGCCATGGGGGTGCGACCGGAAAACAACGGTTTGCCCGATAGCGCGTGGAACGCCACGACGCCGAGCGAATACACGTCGGTACGACCGTCGATCTCCTCGCCTTGTGCCTGCTCCGGCGCGAGATATCGCGGCGTGCCCAGCAGCAGTGAGGCGGTTTCGTCCACGCCACCGTCGGCAGTGGCGATCCCGAAGTCTGAGAGGTAGGCGATGCCGTCGGTGTCGAACAGGATGTTCGCCGGTTTGACATCACGGTGCACGAGACCTTGAGCGTGCGCAGCTTCCAGCGCCTCGGCCTCCCGCTCGACAACCTGGGCTGTGTCACGCAACGAGACGCGGGCGGCGTTGATCCGATCGCGGAAGGTGCCGCCCGCGACGTAGCGCATCACGAAATACAACATGCCGTCGTGCTCGCCGAAGTCGTAGATCGGGACGATTGCCGGATGCTCCAACCCCGCGATCGCCTCGGCCTCTTGCTCGAAGCGGCGGCGGATGGACGGGTCCTCGCTGTACAGCCGCTTGAGCAGTTTCACTGCGACGCGACGTTTCATCCGCGGGTCGTGGGCGACGTAGACATCGCCCATACCGCCCTCGGCTTCGTGTCGCTCGATCTCGTAGCGACCGATGCGGGTCGGCACGCTCCTGGCTGAATCAGCGACCACTTAGGAGCATCATATAGCGGGCGCAGCAAGGCTCTCAACTGGTCTCCTGTCGGATGCAAGGGCGCGTTTCCGCGATCGTAGCCCCGGCGGTTGCGCCCGACTGCGAGCACGACTGGCCGCCGCAACAGCCGGCGACACCGCGTCGATCCTCGCGAGGAGGAGGCGCAGTGGGTGTGCCAACTCAGGGAGCGGCGAGCCAGCCGGTTCGGACCCCGAGGGCGCTGGGGGGTCACTGGGCGATGTTTCCGGCCGATCTTCCCGCGCACCCGGGCGCCTCTGCGCGGAGCGCATATCACGCGGCGTCCGGGCCAGGCGATTCTTGGGCGGCGGCGCTTCGCCTCGCCGCGGTCCGTTGTGGGCCCGCGAACGCGTGTCCATTTGACGAAGGGGCGGGGTCGGTAGTAGTCGCGGTCTAGGCGCGGCCCCCGGGTCGCGGACAAAGCACCTTCACCAGACGCATCAGGCACGGTTTTGGCTAGAAACACGTACTCCGCCGGCAAACGACAACGCGAGCGCGCCAAGCAGCTCAAAAAGAAAGACAAAGAGGCGCGCCGCCAACAAAACCGCGGCCGCGGTGACGACGATAATATCCCGATCGCCACCGTCGAGGAGCTTCAAGGGGGCGTGATGATCTCCGCCGAGGAAGCAGCAGCCCAAGGGGCAGGACTTGTGTCCGAGCCCGCTGAGGGCGAGGCACGACGCACCGGTGGCGTGCCTGTGCGGCTTTTTGTGGGTGGACTGAACTGGCGTGCCACAGAAGCTGACTTGCGCGCGCTGTTCGAGAAACTCGGGCCCGTGAACGACGCAGTGATCGTGACCGATCGCGACACTGGCGACTCGCGTGGCTTTGGCTTCGTCACCATGGCCGACCGCCGTGACGCCTCGAAAGCGGTCAAAGATCTCTCGGGGAGCGAAGTCGACGGCCGCACGATCGTGGTCAAGCCCGCGACCGAGCGCCGCCGATAGCTGCAGCGACTCCTGCGGTGGGCACTGAGCCCCC
>JAESSZ010000636.1 GCA_016763875.1 Nannocystaceae bacterium | reverse complement strand
GGACCAGCGTGCCACCACCCCCCTACTTCCATGATCTTCGTCGCGTGACTTCCGCTGAACTGCTCGCGCCCTACCGAACTCCGGAGGCGCTTACGCCTGCGTCAAAGCGCGCGCGCTCGCGGTGGGGGGCGAGTGCATCGAGTACGGTCGCAGCGTGGCCGGCATGCCGCTGCTGGCTGTGCGCGTGCCGGCCCGCCGTCGTGGCGCACCCAAGGTGCTGTGCTGCGCCAACATCCACGGGCCGGAGCTCGTCGCGACCGAGGTCGCACTCGGGTTGCTCGCTGCGCTCGATGGTGGCGTTGCGGCGCCGCTCCGCGAGACGGCCGAAGTGTGGATCGCACCGTCGCTCAACCCCGACGGCCACCGCCGGACATTCGAGCTGGGTGGCGACGCTGCGCTGTCTCGCATGCGTACCAACGACCGCGGCGTGGACCTCAACCGCAACTACCCGCTACCGGGTGGGCGAGCTCGTCGCACCTATGGCTTGCCGGGCGCCGGGTCCACCCGGCCGGGCGAGGCGACCTACATCGGTGAGTCGCCGTTGTCGGAGCCCGAGACTGCGGCTATCGACCGACTCGCGCGCGAGCAGGGGTTTGTCGCGAGCGCCAATCTGCATTCGTTCATGGGTACGGTCATTCCGGCGCGCGTGACGGACCGCGGGTGTTATCGGCACTACCAACGCTTGTGCCGGGCGCTGTCGGCCGCGCAGCCCATGTGCCGATACCGGCGCGTCGCCAATCGCATTGTCGACGTGTTCACAGGTGAACAAGAGGACCATCAGCACCACAACCTGGACTGCTGGGCCGCCTGCATCGAGACGTTTTCAGTGCTCGCGAGCTTCCGTCAGCACATCCGTGCGCCGACGACATTCTGGCGGTTCAACCCTCGCGTGCCCGCGCCGTGGGTCGAAAACGACGTACCCGGCCTCGTCGCATTTTTCCGCGCCTCGTTGGCACTGCCCCGCCCTACCGAGGTTGCAGCGCTGCTCACTTCTTCGCGAACGGGTCTTTGAGGTCCGGCGAGCCACCGTTTGGCTTGGGAGGCGGAGGATCCTTCTTCGGTGGAGGGTCCTTCTTCGGCGGGTCCTTCTTCGGCGGATCGGCCGCGACGGGCTCGCTGCCCCGGGTCGGCGGCCGTTTCTTCTTGGTCTTCTTCTTCCCTCGCGGGCGCGACGTCTCTTTGGCAAGCGTCGCGGTGACCGTCTTGTCGGCGTCTGGGATGACGTTCGTCAAGAAGTCCTCGTAGCCCGTAGCGCGGATATACAGGTCGATTGAGGTGGTGCCGGCCGGTACTTCAAACGGCTCATTGGTCGCGCCGAGACGTGCGTCGTCCCGGTTGTCGAACACATCGCCCTTGATGCCGGGCGCAGACACGGTGATCTTCACCTTGAGTGCCGCGGGCGGCGGCATGGGTGGGGCTCCGTCGTCTGGTACGTCGTCCGCGGCATCCGCCGCCGCCGTCGCCTCACCACCCGAAGATGCGGCAGCACCGACGGCCGCAGCGTTTGCGTCATCATCAGCCACCTGGCCGGCATCGTCATTCGCAACCACCGCGGGAGGAGCTGCCTGCGGGTCGCTGGTGAGCATGTAGACGGCAAGCCCGCCCATGCCCGCAAGCACGACAGCCCCTGCGCCCAGCAACAACCCGACGCCAGCCTTGCCCGGGACGACGATCTCGTCCTGAGTGCCATACCCCGTGTTCGAGGGGACCGGCGATGTGGTCTGAAAGCGGGTCTCGCCACCCTGCGGGGCAAGCACGTCCTCCGCAACGACGTTGACTGCCGCTTGCCCGGTCCCGACGGCCTCGATCGCTTCCATCATCTCGTCCATGGACTGGAAGCGATACTCGCGGTCCTTTTGTAGCGCCTTGAGGACAATAGCCTCAGCCTCGGGGGGAATCTCGGCGACCGGCGCTATCGTGCTCGGGGCGGGTGGCGCCTCGAACATGTGCTTGGTCAGGATCCCCATGAACGTGTCGGCCGTAAACGGCACGCGACCCGTCAGCAATTCGTACAAGATGACTCCCGTGGCGTAGACATCGACGCGATTGTCGACCTTCTCGCCCTTGGCCTGCTCCGGCGACATGTACTCCGGCGTCCCGAAGATCATGCCAGTGCGCGTGAGCCCCTTGGCTTCGCCATCATCGCTGGTGACCTTCGCGATACCGAAGTCCAAGACCTTGATGAAGTCCTTGTTGCGCCCGCGCTTGATCCGGAAACAGTTCTCCGGCTTCATGTCGCGGTGAATGATTCCGGCTTCGTGCGCAGCAGCCAACGCCGTGCAGATCTGGACCATGATCGGCCGGACGCGGTCCCATTTGAGTTGGCCCTGCGTCTTGATCGTGTGGGCTAGGTCCTCGCCGTTGAGGTACTCCATCACGAAGAACACCGAGCCATGCGGCGTTGAGCCGAAGTCGGTGATCTCCACGACGTTCTCCTGTTCGATCATTGAGGCGGCGCGTGCCTCCTGGAGAAATCGGTCGACCAGGTCCTGTTTGTGCGAGAACTCGGGCGACAGCACCTTGATCGCGAGCTTCTTGTTGATCGTCGTGTGCTCGGCGAGATAGACGGTGCCCATCCCCCCCTCGCCTAACTTCCTGATGACGCGGTAGCGCTCAGCGAGAATGCAGCCCACCAGTTGGTCCGCGGGCGACAGCACAGCTGCCGGTGCCCCACTGGGGGCGGTTGCTATGGGAGCGACTGATGCGGGAGCGACTGATGCAGGAGCGACCGATCCTGGCGCGACCGATGCAGGAGCGACTGATGCGGGCGCGACCGATCCTGGCGCAACTGACCCTGGCGCAACCGACGCGGGACCAGCCGACCCTGGTACTCGCGGGAGCGCCCGATGGCCGCCCCCGCTGCCCGCGATCATCGTATGCCCGCCTGCAGGGCGTCTAGATTGAGGATCCGACATCGAATTCTTCGGTTTGGGTAGCGTACCCTAATTCCCTGAGAAGGGGTCCTTGAGGTCGTAGGTCACTTCGCCAGGATCCGCCACCTGCGGACCGGGACCCTGGGCGGCTTGCGCGGGCCTCTGTGATGCATGGGACGGCGTGTCCGGACCTTCATCGTGGCCTGCATCAGAACCGTGGTGGGCCTCGGCCGGCGTTGTTGCTGTGGGCTGGGATCCGGTCGGAGGTGCCAACGAACGTCGTCGTTTGGAGATCGGCTTGCGCCTGCGCGAAGGTGTGGCGGTTCGAGCCGCGCTCACTGGAGAACGCACGACCACGGCATCCTGATTCAAGGCATCGGCAGGCTCGATGTCGTGGCTGGGTCCAGGCACTGCGGTCGGCTTGCTAAGCTCAGGTGACGACCGTCCTGGCGATGATTTTTCAGCAACGGGCGCAGATCCTGTCGTTGGCGGTGCCGCACGGACCGGCGGCGTCGCTGCGAACGGGAGATCTGACGCGCCGTTCACGCGATCCTCGCGCGGCAGCACCTGCGAAACACCAAGGGTGACCAGGGCAGCCGAGACTGCCGCCGCGCCCATCGCCACGATCACCGGCAAGGCGCGCGGCCGCGGCCTTTCCGGTTCTGGGTGGCTGGACGAACCACCGACTGAGGCCGCGGTGGGCACCACCGCAACGCCAGACTGCGCCATTGACGCCAAACGCGGTGCGGCGCGTGGGCCCTGCCATTGCGCGCCGTGTTGATGCGATCGGATCGCCGCGACTCGCGCGATCTGATTGTGATGTGCGCCGGGTAGCGCGGTGGAGGCGGCGGCCGAGCGGGCAGAAGCGCCATGCCCGCCGCCGGAGAGCGTCCCCGCTTGCGCCAAGGCATCCGTGCTCCCTGAGCCCATCTCGATCGTCGGTTTGCCGCCACGGCGGCGGTGGCCTTGGGATGACGCTGGGCCCGACGTCACGCGCCGCAACACGCGGATCACGGACGCGGCATCGGGCAGGCGATCTCGGGGTTCGATCGTGAGCAGGCCGGCGATCATCTCGTCGAGTTCGGGCGCGATAGGCAGTCCGGGGGCGACCGCACTGACCCGCGGCGCGACCTCGTTGAGTTTGCGTTGCATGAGCTCGCCAATGCTGTCGGCATACAGCGGGACGCGCCCCACCAACATCTCGAACAGCATGACGCCAAACGCGTAGAGGTCGGCGCGGCCGTCGGCGATCTCCCCCCTCGCCTGTTCTGGCGCCATGTACTCCGGGGTCCCGAGCACGGAGCCTGGCGTGGTGTCCTTGCTGCCGTCCACGCGCGCCACGC
>JAESSZ010000635.1 GCA_016763875.1 Nannocystaceae bacterium | reverse complement strand
GTCCGCCTCCACGCAAGTCACGGAAGTAGCGCGAGACAAAGTCCACGGCACAACGTGAGCCACTACACCGGGTGGGTGAGAGCTGCCCACCGGACATTGTTGTGCTTCTCAAGCGCCTGGGCGTTGCCGCTGCCTTTTACCGTGCCGGCCACGAAACTTGTCCCGGCTATGCCTCCGTGTGGGGGCGCTCCGACGTGGGCTACAACGACGCAATCGTCAATCCCATGGGGCCCAGTTGGCGTCTGGACCGAAGTCGTTTTGACGCGATGCTCGCCGAAAAAGCAGTGGAACTCGGAACGAAGTTGGTGTGGTCGACCCGCTTTGTGTCTGCGAGCAAAGGCAAGGCCGGCGACCCCGGATTGATCAACGTCAACTACTTTTGCCGCTCGACGACAACTATTCTTGCCGGTCTGGGACTTGGTAATGTGCCCGCGGCGATCGCACGGGCAGGGGTTGTTGTCGTTCAGGACTGATCGCGTGCCCTGCATGATGTTCAGCTTTCTGGATCGGACTTGGACTTGGACTTGGACCTGGATTTGGCCTTCGCAGTGCGGTAGCTCGGCACCGTGAACTCGAGGACCACGGAGTGGTGAACCAGGCGGTCGATCGCTGCGGAGGTTGCCATCTTGTTCTTGAAGATCCGATCCCAGTCGCTGAACACGAGGTTGCTGGTGATCGCGGTTGAGCGTCTCTCGTAGCGCTCGGCCAGCAATGTGAACAGGACTTCCGCTTCGTCGGCGGACTGATTGACATAGCCAATGTCGTCCAGGATGACGAGATCGAACTGGTCCAGTTTTCGCAGCTTCCGCGGCAGATCGAGGTCCCGCTTAGCGGCCAATAGTTCTTGGACGAGCGTGTACGTTGGCATCCACAGGACTGACCGCCCCTGCTGGACGAGCGAGTGTCCGAGTGCCGCGAGCGCGTGGCTTTTGCCGACCCCCGGGAGCCCGAAGGCGAGGATGTTGATCGCCTTGTCTACGAACTCGCCGAGCCTGAGTTCTTCGAGTTTCCGGGCGACGACTCGCGACAGCCGTTTGTCGTCGAAGGTCTCGAAGGTCTTTGCGGTCGGAAGTCGCGACGCGCGTCGTAGTCGGGTGACCCGGCGCTCGTGTCGGGCCTCGCTCTCGAGCTCCAGCACCTCCAGGATCGTGGCGAGCGCGGCGCCTTGGTCGGCCTGCACGAGCCGGCTCACGAGTTCTTGGGCAACCACGGTGAGCTTGAACGCAAGCAGGTGCGTGACGACCCGGTTCTCGATCGTGACTGACGCTTTCATGGCGCACCGCCGATCAGCTCGTCGTAGCTGTGCAGGTCAGGCGCCGGGATCGAAACAACCGGGATCTCGGGCTCAAGCGGTCGCACTTGTTCCTCGACATCGGCGTAGCCGAAGCTCGCGTGGGCGCTCAGCAGCGCGACGAGCACCGTGTGGACATCCGACTCCATCGTGTCGGCCGCCAGCTTTAGGATCCGCACGTACTCGATGTCCGCGCGCCCACCATGACTCGTGCGCAACGCGTCGTAGGCCCGCCGAAACGCCAACGTTGGAAACAAGTCTTCGCGAAACCTGTAGTTCGCAAAAGCGCCCGGTTTGCGTACCAGAGACCCAATGACGTGGCGGTAGTCGATGCGGTGGGCCCCCTCGCCACGCATGCGCGGGAACACCTCAACTCGCTCGCCTCGATACCAAACCTCGACGGTGTTGGGGTACAGGCGTGCCTCGACTTCATGCCCGATCAGCTGCGAGGGGACCGAGTAGATCCGTGCGCGCACCTGGATCGTGCTCCACTTACGCACCTTCGGTGTCGACGTCGTGTACGCGGGCAACCTTCGAGCCGGCAGCTCGGATAGCAACGCGCGCTCTTCGGCGAGACGGGCGTCGAGGTGGCGGTTGTGCGTTCGGTCCACCGTCTCCTGGGCGAACAATTCATAGGCCGCGATGCTGTCGAAGTCGCGGGAGCCCCGGAGCACGAGAGCCTGCTCGAGCAACTTCTTCGTTCGACGATGTCGGACTTCGACCGCACCGTTCTCGTTGGACTTGCCCGGATTGATCTGTCGCACCTCCTTGAACCCGAGGTGGTCGCACACGTCGGCGAAACGCTTGGTCAGAGCGCGCCCCCCACCGCCCTTGAGCTCATGCGTTGCGGCGGACAGGTTGTCTGTGAGCAGCTCCGTGGGGGCGCCGCCAAGCGCCCACAGTGCGCGCTGAAGGCCGTCCACCAATGCCTCGAACGTCTCGGAGAACGCGACGCACACCCAGGTCCATTTGCTGTACACGAGGACGAACTCGAACAGCAGGTGCCGCAACGGTTGGCCGCTCACCGTGACGTCCAATTCGTTGCAGCATGTGAAGTCGAGAGCGCCTTGTTCGCCAGGCAGATGCTCTTGCGGAAAATACACTTCCTTGGTCGGCCCCTTGAGCGCCCGCCAGTCTCGGATCCGCCTCTGCATCGTGCGGACCTGCCCCATCGAAAACCGTTCTGGGTCCTCCTCGATCAGCACCTCCATCAGCGTTCTTGCTTCCAGTTTTCCTTTGCGATCGCGCTCAAGCAATGGCTCGATCTTCGACCGCCATACGCCCTCGAACGGGTCCGAACGCGTACGCCAACTCCACGCTCCTTTGCGTCCGACGGCATTGAGCCCGTCTGCCACTCTCGCGCCGAGCGAACGCTCATCCCGGCCGCCGCCGCCGCCGCTTGCTGTGTCTTTCCTTCGTTCATTTTCTGCCTTAGCAGCCGAACTTGTGCGTTTGTGACCAAATTTGAGGCTCCTAGCCCCAAGCGTCACATGCGCGCTCGACTCGCCCAACCGGCAAAAGTAGTTGTCGCTCACCGGCAAGAATAGTTGTCGTCGATCACCCGTGGATCGAACGGTTAGGTCCGTTGGCTCTGCCAAGCATGTGCCGCACGTGGCCCCCCCAATGATCGTGGTTGCCCGGGATCGAGAGAACACGGAGCGGCCTCTTAGGATCGGCGAGCCCAAGGCGCAGATTGTGGGTCTGCGCGATTCGACTCTGCAGATACGTCAATGCAAGCGAGAACTCCGAATCCGCGCCGCAGACAGTCAGGTCGCCTGTGGCGGCAACGATATTCCTGGCGGCGCCGAGCTGGTCGTACTCATCCGTGATCGCATTCTCCAATTCTTCACACGCAGCGATGCTGTGTGGGAAGAGCCCCTGGGTCTTGGGCAGCTTGGCCGCAAGGGGCACTCCCGTGGGAGCAACGGGGGCCCCTTGACGATTCCAGCGTGGATAGAGTTCGGCCCCAAAATGCAGGTCCGAGATGTGAAAAAGCGCGAAGTCTGGCATCACAAAAGGCGGGCTCCTGGATGGAACCGGACAGGGGAAACTCTATGGGAGTAGGAGATACTTTGGGTGCCTAATTCTGAGAACGCCGTTAGCGCGGCCATCCGCATGGACTGGGGTGGGTGGGCTCGCCAGGCCCATAGGAACCGGTGGTTCGACAGGTGTGTTGATGGCGCCGAGAAACGAGGTTTTCTGAACAGATGGACCGAGTGAGAGTGGGCGTGAAACTCGCAGATTCGGCCGCGATCGGCTAACGAAAACGCAACAAAAAAGAAAGGTCGGCACCCAAACCAACTCAAGTTTCGACGCGCGAGTGGTAGTGACGTCTCACGGGGTGGTGCCCGAGGTCCAGTCTTGGCGAAGCCGAGGACCGTTGGGCGAGTCGCTGCGATTGGCGGGATGCATGCGCAGGGCGTGCGGGAGATTTTCTTCCTGTGCTGCCGCTGTGATCGTGGAAATCGCTGCTGCTCGGCTGCATGCGGCTCAGATGGGCCGCGATTCTCTCAAGGCCACCGCCGGAGTTCTGAAGGCCGCGCCGACCACCGCGACTATCGTCGCCGTCGGAGCACCCGCGTGGTGGATCACGGTCCCAAAACTTGCCACAGCTCGTCCGACTTCCGACCGCGACCGTGCTCCTACCGCCGCAAACTCACCGCTCGTTCAACGTCGCCGTAACGGCCGCGATCACGCGGTCGACTTGCTCGTCGGTGAGCTTCGCCGACAGCGGCAGCGATACCGTGCGCTCGCTGACCCAGTGCGCGTTGGGGAAGTCTTCCGGTTTGAATCCGAAGCGCTGCTGGTAGTACGGGTGCATGTGCACCGCTCGGTAGTGGACGCCCGTGCCGACCCCGCGCTTGTGCATCTTGGTCATGAACTCGTTGCGCGTAAACGGGGTCTGATCGATGTCGATCATCAACGTGTACAGATGCCGAGCGTGGCGTGTGTCGGGCTCGGGCGGCGCGGGGATGAAGCACGGCAGGTCCGCGAACGCTTCGTCGTAGCGGGCCCAGACCTCTTCGCGGCGGGTCAGCCAGCCTTCGATCTTCGCCAACTGCACCAGACCCATCGACGAGGCAAGTCCTACAAGTCTTGTACGTACCAGGTGAAGGTTGACGACAAGCGCTGGAGCTACACCGAAACTTGGAGCACGATCTTTCACGAGGTTCCGGCCGCTGCCATAAGGATT
>JAESSZ010000067.1 GCA_016763875.1 Nannocystaceae bacterium | reverse complement strand
TCGTCCGCGTCGTCGTCACCGCTCATTTGCGCGCTCCAAATGTGTCATCGTTATCGTGATTATAGTGCTTAAAGCCTGATATTTCCATGTGGAAATGTGTCGCGGCATGCTGCGATCGGCGACATCGGAATGTTGGTGCTGGCCAGCGATGGCACGGCGGTCTTTCTCGATGTGTTCGCTTGGCAGGTGCGGGGCGCGGCCGCGATCCCGAGCGAGATGGTCATCAGTCCCGAGGACGGGGTACTCGTGCCCGACCCCGATGGTGGCGCCCAACGCATTGCTATCGCCGACGACTTGCTCGTGCTTCGTTTCGATCCGGTCGACGACGCATGGGCGTCCCGCGAGGCGGACAGCGCGGCTCAAGCACGTTTCGGAGCACGTCCCAACGCACCAACCCTTCTCGCCGACAGCGGTGCCTCGCTGTGGGTCCTGGGTGGCGAGCAGCAACGCGATGTGGTGGCCGTTTCGCTTTCGCAGGACGCCGCCGTGTCCGTCACTGCGGTCGCAGTCCCCGAGTTGGACGCACCGCGGCCCGGCGCCACGGCGATCCGTGCCGAGCGTGGGGAAGGTCAGCTCACCTCAAGCGTCCTATTTGGGGTCGAGGACGAACGCCCCGTCGCCTGGATGATCGAACGCGGCCTCGCCGTCGGGCCACCTGGGCCGTGGACGGGAGCGGCGTGCGCGATGCTCGACGCGCCAGATCCTAGCGCCACTCTCCGGGTGATCTGTCTCGGCGGGATCCGCGACGGCGCCGCCACCGGTGATGCGGTGGTCCTCGAGTTGCCCCCTCCCAGCGCCACAGATCTGCAGCCGACCGCGACGGTCCTTGTGGACCTGCTCGATGGCCCCATGGCCGATCCCGTGGCGCTGCGCGGGGGATCGGCGGTCTACGCGCAAGGGAACGGAAGGGCGGTCAACATCGATATCGGGATGCCTACGGTGCAACAATCCGCCCAATCCCCGGACCGTGCGCGCGGCGGCCACCTCGCGGTCCTCCCGCTTGGCGTCACATTCCTGGTCGGCGGCGTCACAGCCGAGGATGCGCCCGTTTCGCGTTGGACAACGTTCATTCGCCCCCCCGGTTGAGCGACGCCCACGGCGGCTCTATAGTGCGCCCGCCCTACCGCGCGCCGCGGGGCACATCGCCCCATGCGGCACGCTGCTTTTGGAGGCAATCATGACGGACACGCTGACGATTACGGATAACCGCACGGGCAAGAGTTACGAGGTCCCAGTGACCGATGGCACGGTCCGCGCGATGGACTTGCGGCAGATCAAGGTCAACGAGTCCGACTTTGGCCTCATGAGCTACGACCCGGCGTACAAGAACACGGCGTCGTGTCGATCCGCGATCACGTACATCGACGGCGACAAGGGCATCCTGCGCTATCGCGGATACCCCATCGAGCAACTCGCGGAGCAGTCGACGTACCTTGAGGTCGCGTACCTACTTCTCAAGGGCGAGCTGCCCAAGCGCGCGGAACTCGACGCATGGCAGTACGAGATCACGACGCACACGTACCTGCACGAGTTCTTCAAGACCAGCATGGAGGGCTACCGCTACGACGCCCACCCGATGGGCCGGCTCGTTGCGTTCCTCGGCACGCTGTCGACCTTCTACACCGACAGCAAAGAGATCCACGATCCGATCATCCGCGAACAGAACATCGTCCGGATCATCGCCAAGATGCCGACGATCGCGGCGTGGGCGTACCGCCATTCGCTCGGCCGGCCGTACGTCTACCCGGACAACGACCTGAGCTACTCCGGCAACTTCTTGAGCATGTTGTTCAAGATCGCCGAGCCGTCGTACCAACCCAACCCGGTTCTGGAACGCGCGCTGGACGTGCTGTTCATCCTGCACGCCGACCACGAGCAGAACTGCTCCACCGCCGCTGCACGCTCGGTGGGCTCGTCCCAAGCCGACCCCTACGTGTCGCTTGCCGCCGCGAGTGCTGCGCTATACGGGCCACTGCACGGCGGCGCCAATGAGCAGGTGCTGCGCATGCTCGACCGCATTGGGTCCAAAGCTGCAGTTCCCGACTTCATCAAGCGGGTCAAAAACCGCGAGGCGAAGCTCATGGGCTTTGGTCATCGTGTGTACAAAAACTACGACCCGCGCGCGCGGGTCATCAAGAAGCTGGCCGACCAGGTCTTCGAAGTGACGGGCCCCAACCCTCGCCTGGATATCGCGCTGGAGCTTGAGCGAATCGCTCTTGAGGATGAGTTCTTCGTCCAGCGCAAGCTGTACCCGAACGTCGACTTCTACTCGGGCCTCATCTACGAAGCGATGGGCTTCCCGGTCGAGATGTTCCCCGTGCTCTTCGCGATTCCGCGGGCGAGCGGTTGGCTGGCACAGTGGTCAGAAATGCTCGACGACAAAGAGCAGAAGATCGCTCGGCCGCGACAGATCTACACGGGCTCCGGGCATCGGGACTACGTTCCGAGCTACGAGCGCGGCTAAGTCGAGCGGCGGTCACGTGGGGCCAATCGTCGCAGCTGTGGTGCTTGGCGCCATTGGGTGGGGTCTGTACAAAGCGGCGACGGGTGGCCTGTCCGACGCGGTCTTTGTCATCAAAGTCCGCTCGGGCACGGTGACCATCAAAGGTAGCGTCGGCGGCAAGGCGCACAACGACGTCATCGAATTCGTGGGGAGCATGGCGCTCCCCGACGGCGCCAAGATCTCCGGCGTCCCCGACGGGGATCGTGTCCGGCTGCGGTTCGCTGGCGACATCGCCGACAACCTTCAGCAGCGGATGCGCAACTACTTCATGAACTGACTTGGGTTCATGAACTGACTCAGGTTCAGGCGTCCTGAGATCCGGCGCCGTCCAGGACACGATGGAGCTCGCCAAGGACCTGATCAGGGTCGCCGGACATCTCCACGGGGCGGTTGGGTATCGCGGAGGTCACGCCATCCAGCGCCTGCTCGTGGTACCGCGTCTTGAACTCGGTGAACTTCAGACCGTGGGCGGTTGAGACCACCACCACGCGGTCGCGAGGCCCGATCTGCCGGGCATCCACGAGTTTGCGCAAACACGCCAGCGCCACGCCCGTATGGGGACAGTTGAACATCCCCGTGCGGTCGGCCTGCGCCACCGCGTCGGCGAGTTCGACCTCGGAGGCCTGCTCCACGACGCCGTCGTACTCAACGAGCGCACGCACGGCTTTGGGCAGACTCACCGGATCCCCGATCTGGATCGCGGAGGCCAGCGTGCGCTCGGCGGTTTGTGGTTCGAAGTCGTCTTCCGTGAGGCTGCGGCCTGCGTCCACCGCACGTCGATACGCCCGGTACAGCGGGTTGGCCCGCTCCGCCTGGCAGCACACCAGCCGCAGTTTTTTCGAGATGAGGCCCAACTCGAGCAACTGCGTGAAGCCTTTGGCGATGGCACTCACGTTGCCGAGATTGCCCCCCGGTACCAGCACCCAGTCGGGGACCTCCCAGTCGAACTGCTGGGCGATCTCGATCGAGATCGTCTTTTGCCCCTCCACCCGCAGGCTGTTCATCGAGTTGGCGAGGTAGATCGTCGGGTCCTCGGTGAGGCGCTGCACCACCCGCATACATCCGTCGAAATCGGTATCAAGGCTGCACACGTGAGCGCCGTTGGCCATGGGTTGGACAAGCTGCGCCGCGCTCACCTTGGCACGCGGCAAAAGCACCAACACGGGGATCCCCGCGGCCGCACCGTACGCCGCCAGCGCCGCCGAGGTGTCTCCGGTCGAGGCACAGGCCATCGCACGAATGGGGGCGCCATCCGCGATCATCTGTTTGACGCTGGAGACGAGCACCGTCATGCCCAGGTCTTTGAACGAGCCGGTATGACTGGTCCCGCACTGCTTGATCCACAGATCCGACAGTCCCAATTGCGCCCCGTAGCGCTCGGCCCAAAACAGGTTGGTGCCCCCCTCGAGCAGTGACACGACGTTTTCGTCCGCGATGTGGGGCTGGACCCACTCCTTTTTGCCCCACACGCCGCTGCCGTAGGGCCATTGCGTGCCGTGGTAGCGGTCCTCGAATAGCCTCTTCCACTGTGGGGCGGACCGCCGCCGTAGCGCGGTCAGGTCGTGCACGACCTCAAGCAAGGAGCCCTCAGGATGGCGATAGATCACCTCCGACAGGGGCCACGTCCCGGCCGAACCGTCGACGGCGGCAAACCACGCACGGTACTGCATCACGGCGATGGTAACGCCGCCACCGCGGGCGTGCCTCGGAAGCATCGAGGCTATACTCCCCGCGATGCTCAAGGCGCTGCGCGAGCAGTTAGGAAACCCCACCCCGAGGCGGCGATGGTTGCTCGGCGGACTGGTGCTCATGCTCTCCACGCTGCCGCTGGTCGGCACGCTGGGGTACGAGAATGCTTTCGTGCTGAGCCCAGTGCTATCGCTGCTTGGCGTCGCCATCGGCGTGGACACCGTGCGTGCGGCTCGGAAGAAGGGAAGCGCGACGACCCGCGTGTTTTGTGCAGCCGCCGCCACCGAGCTGGTGCAGTTGCTGGCCGTTGCGCTCGCCGTGTCGGCGGCAGTGCTCTTATGGCAACGAAACTGCGACCCGTGGACGGGCGTGCTGTTTTTCTTGATGGGCCCGGCGGCCTCGGGGGCAGCGGGCGTGGTCGTCGGGTTGTGGGCCGGACTGCTCGCCAAGTCGCGTCGTCGGCAGTGGCTCGCCGCCGTGCTCGTGCTTGTCGCGTCCACGGCGATCGGCGCGTGGCGACTCATCGCCGATCCCGTCATCTTCGCCTACGACCCTTTTTGGGGCTACTTCTCGGGCGCGATCTACGACGAGGACGTTGGCGTCCGGCAGACCTACGTCGTCTTTCGTTTGTACAACCTGCTGGCCATAGTGGCCGCGCTGCAGGTGATGGCGCTTTGTTTGGACCCTCAGCGGCTGACGTTGAGTCGGCTCGCTGAGCTCCGCGACGGCCTGCGGCACGGGTTGCCGCGTGCTTTTGCTGCGATCGGGTGCGCGGTGGCTGCGATTGGCATCGGCGCCACTGGGGCGCAGTGGGGCTTCACCGCCAACATCGCGACGATCAGCGCGGCGCTGTCGGCCACCCGAGAGACCGAGCACTTCATCATCCATTACAACCCGCGTTCGGCCGAGGCGCGCACCATCGACGCCATCGCGCTTGAGCACGAGCTGGCGTGGGCCCGTCTACGCAGACTGATGGACGGCCGCGAACCCGAAGGCAAAGTCCGCAGTTTCGTGTTCGCCAGCTCGGGCCAAAAGCGCACGTTGATGGGCGCGGGCACGGTCCAGGTGGCGGCACCATGGCGCAACCAGATCTATCTGGACCACCGTCCATTCCCCCATCCTGTGCTTCACCACGAACTCGCCCACGTGTTTGGCAAGACCATCGGTGACGACTTCTTTGGGGTCGCGCTGTCCGGATTGCACCTCAACATCGCACTCATCGAGGGCTTCGCGACCGCGATGGCCCCGCGTGCATCGGACCACCTTGACCTCCATGACCAGGCGCTGGTGCTCGAGCGTTTAGATCGACGGCCCACCCTGCCCTCGATCATGGGGCCGTCGTTCTTCACCAAGTCGTCCCGCGTGGCGTACACAACGGCCGGGTCCTTTTGCCTGTGGCTCATCGAGACCCGCGGTTTTTCGGGCATGGCGACGCTGTATCGCACCGCTGGCGACTTCGAGACCGCCTTTGGCGAATCGCTGCCGGATCTCGAGCGGCAGTGGCTCGCCTTTCTTGAGGCGCGCGGCGGCGTGAGTGAGGACGACGTGCAATCGCAGCGTCAGCGTTTCAAGCGGCGCTCGGTTTTTCGTCGGCCCTGCGCACACCGAGCCGCCAACAACGCCTCCGAGATCCGCGTGGCGGATCGTCAGGGTCGTCACGCAGACGTGATCGCGCTGTACGGCACGCTGTGCACGATCGAGCCGGAAGACACCGCCCACCGCATTGGGCTCGCGTGGGCACAAGCGATGGCAGGCGATTTCGACGGTGCGCTTGCGTCGTTGGACGAGGCTGACGCGACACCGGACCTCACGGTAACGCTGCGGGCCGCGCTTGCGTCGCGTCGGGCCGAGGTGGCCCTGTCGGCGGGCAACCTCGCCGAGGCCGCGCGTGCCGAAACCGAGGCTCTGACGCTGCCTATGGGCCGAGGCGCACGCCGGACCCACCAGTTGCGTCTTGCTGCCGCCGAGGATCCTGGACTCACCGACCTCGTGGTGACGTATCTGGCCCCGTTTGCCTCCACCTCGCTGGGGAAAACGGCTGCTGTCCGCCGACTCTTCGCGGCAATGAACGTTGCGGAGGCTCCGGGCTACCGCGCGCTGGGCTCGTACCTGATGGGCCGGCAACTGCTCAACGCGCAGATGCCCGAAGCTGCCGCCGAGCAGCTGGCCACCGCGCTCGATCCAAAGGCTGGCGACGGCGAGTTGCCCAGCCCTCAGTTCGTGCGGGCCGCCCACATCGCGCTGCTCTCGGCCACGGTCCAAGCCGGGGACTACGCGCTGGCACGCAGCACCGTGGCAGCACTGGCGGCGTTGCCAGAGTCGGGCCATGGCGACGCCCTCGTCGCGGCGTTGTGGCGCGAACGCATCGAGTTTTTCGCGAGCCACGCCGAACTCGCAGCGCCACGTTAGAACAACGGCGACTACAGCCCGCGGGTGATCCGCCAAGCGCCCGCGTCGTTGAGCAACTCGAACATCGCGTGATCCTGGAGGCGCGTATGCGAACTCTCGACACGGACCTCCCCGGTCTCGGGATCCACGATCGGCTTGAGTCGGAAACTCGCGTCGACCCAAACCTTGACGACCGCCCGGTCCTTGACCACGTCGATCTCCAGGTAGTCGATGGTGAACCGCACCGACTCAAGTTGCGCCATGCGCTCACGCAGTGCAGGTGCGAGTTCCTTGTACTCGAGGTCATCGGAGGGATCGTCGGTCCCTGCGGTATCGAAGTAGGTCGGGTGCGCGGTCGTCATGACCCCGGCCGCATCCCGTCGAACAAACGCCACCCGATACTTCTCCAGCGTGTGCAGGATGTCTCGGTTGGCATCGGTGTCCGGGATCTCCGTGCCAGGAATCGTTGGCTGGCTCTTGCAGCCAGATGCCGCCACGGCCAACGGAGCGAGGACAGCACACAAGACAATCGATCGGAGAGACTTGGACATAACCGAAGGGGAGCGCGGCTGTAGGTTCTGCAAAGCAGCGACCGGCCACGACCGCGGCCCGAAAGGTACGAAAAACCGAGAGAAATCCCTAGGTTGCCGAAAGACCCGGATCTGCCCCGCGTGCCAAAATGGCAAAGGGGCGGCCAAAGGCTTGTCATGGCGTCTCTGGAGCTGGTCAGGGCGCACCATGACTGCCGAGAACCGGCTCCTGCGGCAAGCGGCCACGCAGGTTGCCGCCGGGATCGCCTCGCGCGGTATCATCCCCAGCCATGGGCGCCGAAGCACGGTTGCATCCGCGGTTCACCCTCAACGCCAAGGCAGATGTCATTGGCGATGAGGTGGTGCTGTCGCGACCTATCGCCGACCTCAGTCTCGGGGGTTGCCGCTTTGGCGGACGAGCCTGGGAAGCGGCGGGGACCGAAGTCCACTTGGTGCTGAGCTTCCCCACCCTGTCGGCCAACCTCCCGCTGCCAGGCGTGGTCGTCCGCGCCTCCGATCGCGACATGGGCGTCCGGTTTCACAATCTGTCCGACGAACAAAAGTGGGCCCTGCGCAAACATATTCGCGAACTGCAGCGCCAAACGAGCTGAGCGTGTGGCGAGCGACGCCGGCAGCAGCAGCGACCACGCGCACGAGGCGGGTGGGTCCGACGAAGGCCAGAAACTAACGGCCGAGCAAAGACGCAGGGTGGAGGCGGCGGCGCCCCGTGTGTCTCGGCTCGCGCGAGCGATTGC
>JAESSZ010000634.1 GCA_016763875.1 Nannocystaceae bacterium | reverse complement strand
TCTATAGGGTTGGTTTGGCGGCGACGCGCAAGATACCAAGCGCACCACGACGCTCGTACTCACCGCCGACCCACACGTCATTGCTGTGGGCGTATTCTCGCACCAGCCAATGATTCGCACGGACCACGAGTGGTCTGAGATCAAAGGCATCACCGTACTCGCCGCCGATAGGGCCCGGACTGCTGTATGGGCACGACAGCTTCAAGGCCTTTGGCCGCTTCTCGCGCTCGGACTTTGTGCCGGCCGGGACCCAGCGCCCCAACACCTACAAACTCAATACGCTCGCGTCGGCGCCGCACACGTTGCTCGATCCAATAGCGATGACGAGCATCATCGTGGCCGGAGGCGCGGGGGCGGTGGTGATCGACGTCGCGCTGCATCGCGATCCCGGGGAGATCATGGCGTGGGTCTCGCAGAACTCGGACAAGGTCCTGGGCTACATCTTCGAGGCACGCCAGCCGCAAGCGGTGACGTTGTCGATGCCTGGCCTCGAAACCCCGCGTTAGGGGAGCTACACGCAAACGTTGTCGATGGACACCAAGACGTCATCGCGGCAGTTGAGACCATCGGGGCACGATGCTCCGCCACCGCAGTCCAGCGCGCAAACCGAGGTCAGCTCGCCGTTGAGCGAGACGGGCATGCAGGCCGGCGTCGCCTCGCCAGTGGGAGGGACACCGCAGTCGAGGATCGGGTCGTCACACGGCGTCACGCTGCAGTGACCGCCGACGAAGTTCATGGTTCCCTGCTGGACGAACTGAAGACAGACCCCGGTCGGACAGTCCGTCGGGTTCTGGCAGGGCCCGAACGTGTTGTCGACGGGCCGATCACCGGTGCTGGAGCTGGACTCAGACTCTGTCTCTGATCCGGACTCGGACTCGCCGCCATCGCCCGTTGCGTCGGCCGAGTCTCCGGTCGAACTGCCACCCGACGAACTGTCGCTCACCTGACCCCAGCTGACGCCGTCGGCACCACCGGACGAAGTCTCGGAGTCCACCCCCATGGTGGAGGAGCCGTTCGCAGTCGCGCCACCGGTCGCAAGCCCACTCGAGTTCATCGGAGTCGAAGGGTCGTCGGAACACGCGGCCCCGATCAGGGAGGCCAGCAGGAACATCGCCGTTCTTCGCACCATCGAACTTCTAGCTTACCAGCAACGTGCGCATCTCAGTCGTCGGGGCCGCGCGGAGATCGCGTGCGACATCGAGTCGGGGGGAGCTGACCCCGTTGCCCACGTGTCGCCTACCGTTTGGTCACAAATATGGGGGCTGTCCACGCCATGCGGTTGGGCTCGGCCTCGTGGATCTCAAGGTACACGAAGTGCTTACCCGTTTCGGGCAGCGCGACGTCGATCGTCTGCCATTGGCCGCCCGGGATTGTACGCGTGGTGACGGCTTGCACCGAAGACTTGCCCACAGTGCCGAAGAAAACCGTGACGTCAAACTCTCCGTCAAAGGTCGGGTCGGCAAGCAGCACGCGTAACTCGAGACTGTTGCTGAGCGTCTCCATCGTCTGACCCGCACGAATGCGGTCATCGGCGTAGAGGCGAATCTCCAGGTCTTCGTCTTCGCTGGCAAACACGGCACGGTCGCCCAGTGCGGCGATGATGCTCGCGTGGTCGAGCTGCTCCGCGATGACAGCCGTGCGTGAGGAGTGCCCGGCGCCCCAGTTGGCGGCGTGGTTGTCGTGCGAGGCGATGGGCGCGAGCTGCCACCCGTTGCGGAGGTAGTAGTCCCAGTCGGAGTGCGCTTTGACGTAACGCTCGACCTCGCCCTCGTCGTTTTCACTCAGGCTGGGATTGTCGCTGTCGGTGCCGTTGAACTCTTTTCCGCGGTTGACGGTGACTTCCATCAGGCGTGCGTAGGGAGACGCTGCGGCGGCGACGTTGGCTTGAGTCTCAGCGACGACCGCAGGATCGGGTTCGACGTCTCCGGCGATCCACGTTCCGCGGACGTCGGCCAAAGGCAGGTAGTCGTCCAGACCAAAGTCGTTGAACTTCCGCTTGCGTTCGCTGTTCTTGGGAACGTCGGCGAGGTTGACCTCGAACACCTGGTCCCACGAGCCGTTGAGCGTCTCGGTGTGCTTCCGGAAGGTCCGCGGGTGGTTGAGCGCGACAATCGGGCGCTCGCCCAGCTGTGCGCGCTCGGGGAGAAAGCCGTCCCACAGGAGATCGAAGCGGCCACGCGTGACCTTGGGTGGCTCGGAGACGCCCAGCACACCCACATGATTGCCCGTGGAGTTGGTGCTCACTCCGAGCCCGCCATGGCCAGGAACGCACCATCAGAGTCTGCCGTCACGGCGCGGGCGGTCTCGGCCATCGCCACAAACGCCTCAACTGTAATGTTCGCAATGTCGGCCGGGTCATCGACACGCTCGTCGTTGACGTGGGGCGACAGCGCCATGAAGTCCAGTCCACCTTCGTCGCGCGCGTACTCGAATGCATGACGCACTGTGTCATCACCCTGAACTTCGTCGGAGACGTCGATGACCTCGCCGTCCACCTCGCGCTCAAGCGTGCCGTCGTCGTGCTTTCGGGTTCCGCTGCCGGCCTGATGGTGCGCGTGGAGGTTGCCGAAAAACACGCGGGTGTTGGCGACATCTTGCTCGGCGGCGGTCAGGCCTTGGTCGAGCGAGTCGGCGGTCAGCGACCAGCCCCACAGACGCCGGAAGTTGTTCACGAAGGGCGCCACGACCTGGGGCGCGGTGATCTTCAGGTAGAACTCGTAGTTGTTGAAGAACGCGCCGGACCAGTTGCCCGAGCCGTTGATCAACGTCTCGTTGTCTACGATCACCAACTTGTGGTGCATGATCTGCGAGAGGTCTTCGTTCGCCTGCTTGAAGCGAATCTCCACCCCCGCTGCGCGGATACGGTCCCACTTGGCACCTGTGAGCACGGGCCGCTCGGACTCGTTGAGTAGCAAACGGACCGGAACGCCACGCTCACCGACCTTCGCGATCTCCTTGAGAAGGTTACCGAACGTGAGGTGGTGCATCATCACGTCGACGCGAGTTTGGGCGCCGCGGAGGTGCTCGCGGATCATTTTGAACGGGAGGGAGCTGGGCGTGAATCCAACCTCGTCGTTGCTACACGAGGCGGCCTCGTCGAGCTTGGCGTCGAACATGTGCTCGAAGTAGCAGTCGAACGCGGTGATGAGCGGGTCGGTTTCCCCAGCGGTCACAACGAGTGTGTTCTCGTTGTTGATCGAGGTCCCGGTTGACGACCAATTGTTGCTGCCCATGAGCAACTTGTCGTCGTCCACGCGCATGAACTTTGCGTGCTGAAGACCCACGCGGTTGCCGAGGTCCTTGCCCTCGATGAAGCGCACGTTGACGCCAGCGTCGGCGAGCCGTTTGGCGACCGAGTCGAAGTTCTCTTGCTCCGCGTTCATCGCGATCCGCACGGTGACGTCCGAGCGCTGGTGCGCGGCGAGCACAACCGCCTCGATGTCGCGGTTCGAGAACGTGAACTGTGCGATGTCGACGCTGTGTTCGGCGCCCTCGATGAGCTCGATGACGCGTGCGACGATGGCGGAGTTGTCCTGGAGCTCCGCCTTGTCGGCAGCCGTGCACGTGTCGCAGAAGGGCGCCGTGAGCAGGGACTCCCAAACCCGACCGCTGCCGTTGGCGTCGTCGGCCTTGCCGCCCGTGGGTCCTTTGTCGTCGTTCCCCGACCCGTCGCCAGATCCTCCTCCGCAAGCGACGGCGGTCAGCAAAGCAAAGGCGGTGGTGGCGAGGCGGAGGCGTCGCATGCACTGATGGTAAGTCCAGGGCCTACAGTTGGCTACCTTTCTTCCGCCAGCACTGTTTCGTCGCTAGATGGTCCTTGGCGGCTCATTGACGCAGTGTTCCTCACAAAACACCTCCGCGTGGGCCTCGATGCCCGCGGCGATATCGGCCTCGTCGTCTCGGGTTAGCAGACTCGAGAAGCTGAGGCGGTGCTGCGATACGAGGGTGACGAACTTGCGGATCAGCGGGTACAGCAGCGGAGCCGCGAGCCGCAACGACCATTCTCGGTAGGTCCGCGTCGCCCACAAACACATCAGCCACGCGTCGCCACCTCGATAGATGCCGCCCGTGTCAGAGACGACGAGGATCTCTTGCTCTGGGCGATACGCTGCCAGGAATGGATAGCGTTTCTCGAGCAGGGGCGACTGCAAAGGGATGAATGAAAGCGCAACGAATGTAGGCTGCCGCCGCAGCCAATCGCGGCAGCGGCGGCAGAGTTCGCAGCGCTCATCGTAGAAAACGGTGAGCTCGTTCATGGCGCTTAGACCTGGGGTTGCGCTGGCGGCGGGACGGGCCAGTCCATCTGTGCTCTGGGTTGCACGGGCGGGGGCTCGTAGGCGAGTCGCGCGCGCTGCCGAATGCGGGCAAAGATGTACAAGTTTGCGAAGTGCATGGCGCCCAAGAGCAAGGACACGCCACCGACCTTGATGCTGACGGCCTCGAACACGCCCGCGATGCTGTGGCCCCCAATCCCGAGTTTGATGGCGAGCGCTACGCAGCCAATGTTGACCAGGTAAAAGCCCACCACGAGCAGATGGTTGACCGAATCCGCAAGGTTTTCATCGCCACCGAACGCTTCGACAAGGAAAATCCTGCCGTTTTTGTGAAGCGTGCGGCCCACCCAAATCGTCAGCATGACGCTGATGGCGAGGTACAGGGAGTAGATGACGACGACGAATTGCATGATTGTTTTTCTTCCTTTCTTGGCCCAACTCAGCCGAATAGCTTGAGTAGAGCGGGAATCACGGTGCTCTCCTCGCGTGCAGCTGCACGCTCGAGGATGTTGTTTGCGGTCGACAGAAAGTCAGCGAGCTGCGAGACGAGTTTGTGAAACCCCTTCGCGTTGCGGTTGCGCAGCCCGTTGGTGCGGGCAGCACACTCGCGCAAGACCGCGAGCGCAGGGTCGATCTCCCGTCGCTTTCGCTCTCGGGCGATGATGCAGAAGATCTTCCAGACCTTTTTCTCGGCGACGAAGTACTCCTTGCGGTCGCCACGCACACGAACACTGCGGACCAGACCCCACTCGACCAACTGGCGCAGCGTTTGGTTGGCGTTGCCACGGCTGATGCCCAACTCGTGCATCAGGTCATCGGTGCTCACTGGTTCTTCCGCCGCCAGCAACGCGGCATGGGTTTGCGCCATGGTGCGGGTGACCCCCCAAAGTGAGCCCATTGCGCCCCACTGCTCGATAAAGAGGTCTCGCGCTTCCTGAAGCTTCTCTGGTTCGGTGGTCATCCTGTAATTTCAGTATTTACTGAAACTACAGAAGTTCAAGCGGAACATGCACACTGAAAGGACGGTAGGGTTGTCCGGTGAGGGGCCCGGTGACCGCTGCGACAACGCTATGGGCCGCGCTTGTGTGTTCCGGCTGCCTCGACGGCTCGCGTCCCGAACCTGACGCGTTGGAGATGCAACCGGACCCGTTCGCAGACGTGCCCCTGGCCACTGCGCGCGCCGCATCGTTGGTGACTTGGAACCTCGAGACGTTTCCGCTGACCAATCAGACGCCACAAGCTGTTTCCGCGTACATCGACGCGTGGCAAGACGATGTGGTCGCGGTGCAGGAGATCGTCGACGTGGATGTGTTCTTCGCCATGGTGGACGGCATGGCGGGATACGACGCGGTGCTCAACGATGACCCGGGCGCGTGGATGCACGTGGGGCTCATCTTCAATACCGGGCGCGTCACCGTTGGCAACGTGGAGACGCTGTTCGTCGGTGACTCCTTTGCGTTCCCACGACCGCCACTGAAGGCCGACGTCACGATCACGCTGGACGACGTGGGCCCTATCGACTTCACGGTGATTGTGGTCCACCTCAAGTCACAACTCGGCTCGGGCACGCAGGAGCGTCGTCGCGCCGCGGCGCAGCATCTGCACGAGTGGATCGAAGCGCACGCGGGCAAGGATGCTGACCGCGACGTCATCGTGCTGGGGGACTTCAACGAGGAAGTCGTGGCGACGCCGACCGACAGCGCGTTCGAGGCTTTTCTGACTAGGCCCGAGGCCTACGAGTTTCTGACCTACGAGCTCAACGCGGGTCTGGACTACTCGCAGCTGTCGTACTTTAGCTTTCTGGACCACATTCCGGTGACCCACGATGCGCTACAGGAGTATGGCAGCGGAAGTACGACGGTGCTCGACTTGCGCCGCGTGCAGCCTCGTTACCAGGACTCGATCTCCGATCACTTGCCGGTTCGCGCCGTGTTTAGTCCCGAGCCGACGTCGGCACCCACGCGTGTTCGCT
This sequence comes from Nannocystaceae bacterium, assembly GCA_016763875.1. Classification (GTDB taxonomy): domain Bacteria; phylum Myxococcota_A; class Polyangia; order Nannocystales; family Nannocystaceae; genus JAESSZ01. The sequence goes on along the minus strand of JAESSZ010000634.1, from coordinate 36 downwards.
GAGTTGGCGTCATTGCGATGTGCTTAGCAGGGTCAC
>JAESSZ010000633.1 GCA_016763875.1 Nannocystaceae bacterium | reverse complement strand
TTGATCTTGACCAGCGCCATTTCGTAGGGTTTATCGGAGAGTTCGTCCGCCCCATCGTCTCCTGCCACAGCGAGGCCGCGGCGCTATCGCTGCCAGCACGCTCCAGCTCGATCGCGCGATGCACCGACATCGCCGAGGCCCCAAACCACTCGGCCGCGGTGCGATGGTGCGATGCTCGCGACAAATACACCCCAAACAACCGCATCCCTCGCTGAGCTTCACGATCGCCGGTTTCCGCCTTGCTGGCCTCACGCACCAGCGCGTCGGCATCGGGGACCTCGGTCGCGCCGAGATACGCCGCGCACGCGGCCGCCTCTCGCCAGTGGGCCAGGGCGCGCAAGCACTCCGCCATCGCCCGCAACCACTCTTCGTACTCGAAGTCGATCCGGTCGACGACTTCCACGAGATGACGCAGATGTACCAGCGCGTCCGCGTGCCGCCCGGCCCGCATGTTCGCCTCGGCACGAACCCAAAGGACCGCGGTATCGATCACCACTTCCCCCGACTTGAGAACTCGCGACTCTGCGCTCGCCTGCGCCGAACGGTTGCTTTGCCGGAACGACCGCGACCGTCGAGGTCATTCTCGACATCATCGATAATCTGCCGGGCTTTGCCCGCACGGCGACCGTGGCTGATCGCGTCCTCGTCGATGATATGCACACGATGCAAGCTCTCAAGGTAAGGCATCTCGACGGGACCGCTGGGGAGGATGAATACCCCGTAGATCGGCGCGCGCGAGGCCAGCTGCTGCACTTCTGCGGGGGGAAACTGGCATTCCCCGTGCGTCAGCATGTACACCAGCGCCTGCCCTTCGCGACGCCGCGGCGCCGCCAGCTCGTTGTTGAGCTGCCGGATCACGTGCGCGTAGTTGCGGCCGCGTTCTGCACGAAACTGCAGCGCGTAAGGAACTTCCGAGCTTCCCGTGGCCGAAACCTTAACGCCCTCGTAGAGCCTGCTGTCGAAAAATCGCAGGTGCACGTCCTCGCCCAGCAGCGCCAGTCGTTTGCACAACGCCAGCGCGAGCCCCCGAGCGAAGACCTCACGAACACCACGCATCGAGGCGCTGCCGTCAACGAGCACCAAGTGGGTGCGGCGTTCGTTCTCTAGCTGCTTTTCGTGGGTAAAATAGAACAGCTCGTTGTCGACGAGCTTCTGCTCGAAGATGTCGTCGTCGTACGCCAACTGCGTGAGCACGAGGTCATCGATGTTCCCGCGGCGCTCGATCGAGGCGTATCCGTCGATCGAGAAACTCTGCTGGCCCGCCTGTCGCTTGACCTCCAAGATCGATGGCAGCAACTCCATCGAGAAGTCGACCACGTCGGCCAGCGAGGGTGAGATGATCACGTTGTAGAGGTCGGCCAGGTCCACGCCCGGTAGCCCCTCCCCGGGGCCACCGCGAAACAAGCCGAGCAGGCGCAGCGCGTCCAGATCGATCTGCTCAACCTCAAGGATCGGAAGCAAGCGGTGTTCGGTCAGCGTGCGCAGCCACGCATCGGCAGCGGTTTGGTCGAAACGATTATAGGCCGAGTTGGGCTCGACGCGCGTGTACTGGACGACGTCCACGGGCAACATGACTGGGCGCAGCACACGAACGTCTTCGGGGAGCTGCGGAATAATGCTGGAGAACACGCGCGCCAGGACCACACCGACCATGGGATCGCGGTGCTTCCACCCCGCCTGACTCCGCACAAGTTCCGCGTCCGACAACTCGACCAGCAAACGCCGCCACGCCTCGCCAACCTCGGCGTCTCCGATCCCTCGCAACTGTGCGGCGGGACGCCCCAACCCGGTGATCAAACACCCGACGTCGTGGACGACCACCAGCGGTACCGCGTAGCCCAGGCGCGCCAATGCGTTGTGCCACGCGACCGCACGCATCAGTGCCAGTGCGCCCGCGCCGTCCAGCTGCGACAACGCCATGGTGCCGACGTGCCGCTCGAACTCGGCCCCACTGGCGGCATCGCCCCTTTCCGCCACTGGCCGCACAGTACCAGGTGAGAGGGCCGCCGTCCGAGGCCTCAGGCGAAACGACTGCTGGAGAACATGGTCTCGAGCAACTTGTCGACTTCGCCCACCATGCGCCCGGTCGTCGCGTTGTCCGACATCCGCATCAGGGCGGCCTTGATATCGCCCAGATTCCGCAACTGTGAGAACAGTTGCATGTCCGACAGCACTTCACTGCCCGTCAACGTCTCGCGGATCACCCGGAGTTCGTCGAGCAGGTCTTCGAGGTTGGTGGGGGTTGAGCCGATCCTCGCGTGCTCGGGGTGCTGCTCGTACCACTGGTCCAGCACCGGCCCGACGATCTCCTGCAAGATTTCCTCCTGCTCAGGCGTGTTCCACACGTGGCGCAGTACGAAGAAGTCGGCGTCGTTCACCGAGTCGCGGCCGTCGAAGATCGCGGAGGCCGCGAACAACTTCAGCAACTTCACGATACGACGATCGGACAGCCCTACCCCCTCGGATCGGATCTGGAAGACCAGGCCTTTGAACGTCGCAAGGAAGTCCTCGTTGAACGCCAGCAGACCGCCGAAGTGCTTCTGCACTTGCGTCAGGTCGCTCGCAGTGATCAACGCGCCGAGCGTCGCAGAGTCCGGATCCATGAGCTCAGACTCTAGACTCATGCCCTTTTGCAGCAGCCCGCGGAAGTGATACGAGTCGAGATAGTCGACCCGCACCCGCAGCAGGAACCGGTCAAACAGGGCCGACAGCGCGTCGTCCGTCGGGACCTCGTTGCTCGCGGCGTACATCGAGATCAGCGGGACTCGAACCGAGAGGTTGCCGTGTGTGAAGCGGCGCGCGTTGAGCACCGACAACAGGCTGTTGAGGATCGCGCTGTTGGCCTTGAAAATCTCGTCGAGAAAGACAACCTCGGCCTCGGGCAGCATGCCCTCGATCCGACGTTTGTACTCCCCCGCCCGAAATGCCTGGATGTCGACCGGGCCAAAGATCTCGTTGGGCTCGGTGAAGCGGGTGAGCAGATAGTCGAAGTAGCGGGCGTCAACGACTTCGGCGAAGGCACGCAGCAGGGCCGACTTGGCAGTGCCCGGCGGCCCCACCATAACCAGGTGCTCACCGGCCACCGCCGAAATGAAGAGCAACCGAATAATCTCCTCTTTGCCCAGGAAGCGGCTCTCGAGTCGACGCGCCCCCTCCTGCAGCCGTTTGGAGAGGTCTGCGATCGACGGCGGCTGTCCGGGCTTAGCGGTAGAAGGCTGGGACGTCGTCACGGCGTTTGTACAATCCGGGGCACGAGGGCGGCGACAAGCGTGTCGACCGTCTGCCTGGGTACCAGTTCCTCAAGGTGATCGAGGTACTCCACCCAACGGCGCGAGACGGTACCCGATGACAGCGCCGTTCGCGAGGCCGCGAAGCCGCGACGCCCTGTGGGGGTACTTTCGGGGTTCAGGCCGTCCGCCGGCATGCCGGGCAGCGGCGTCCCTGTGACCGACGCGAGCTGCGGGAGTACCAGCGGGAGCGCCAGAAACGCCAGCGTACCGGGGTCGCGCCCGGTGGCCAGCGCGCCCAGCCGAGCCTCAAGTTCCGCCACCTTCAAAAAGTGCAGGTGGATCAATGCGCCAACGACCGCCGAAAGGGCAGCCGGACTCGTAGGAACAACCGCGCCCGGTAGCGCCAGCACTCGGGGTTTTTCCGACGCTTGCTGCCCTTTCGGTGGCCCAGCAACCGACGCCTCGTGACCAGCCCCGTCGCCCTTACGCCCACCGGAGCCGCCGTGGTTGGGCGGCAGCGGCAGCGACGGCAATAGCGCGGAGGTCACCGCACCCCCGACGGCCACCCACTCGGGATCGCGTGCCCAGCTGTAGACGATTGAACGCGCAAAGCCGCGATCGCGGAGGAACTCGCTCGCCAACAACGGCGACCAGCCCGGTGGCGCTCGTCGTGGGTGCAGCAAACATGTGAGCGGCGATGCCCGCAGTGCGTCCTCGATGAGCCGCTGGGTTTCGGGGGCGTGCGCCGCACTCAGCCACGGCACCACCTCCTCGCGATGCCCGGACTGCGGCACACTCGCCCACGGGAACCGTCGCGTTGGCACCGTTTGGCCGAGGAAGCGAACCTCTCCCGCCGCGGTCGGCACCACCGTGTCGCGACGAGTCAGCTCGACGAATGCCCCCACCGACACGTGGCGCGCCAAGCCCTCCCCCGTATCGGTCGTACTCGGGAGAGTCAGGAAGGTGCGCGTGGCCCCCTCGAGCCGCCGCCACGTGGTCGATCGCGCCCACACCCGTCGTCGTTCCGGGTGATCGAAGACCAGCGTATTGTGCAGGCCAACCCACAGGGTCAACTCCTCGAGGTCGGGCTCAGGTAGGACCGGGTTGGGGACCAGTCGCTGCGCACGCCGCAGCCGCGAAAACCCGAGCGTCGGCAGGCCGAGTTCACGCGGGGATTCGGCCATCGCGTCGCGGTCCGAGGGGGCGATGGGTGCGCCCACGGCAACGGGCCCCCCCGCCAGCAACGGCAGTACAAAACGCTCGACAAACTCGGACAGCGGCGGACTCACTGGCCCGGCCCCGGTCCCGGCCCGTCGTCATTACCTTCAGGGAGCGCGGGTGCGGACGACACCCCGGAAAACCCGCCAAAGCCCCACAGCGCGAAGCGCCCCAGTTTCTCATTGTCGACCTCGCCAGGCGCAGGCGCGGCCTCGTCGGGCGCACGCACGGTTGCCTCACCCAGCGACAGACGACCGATGAGCGCCGCGTCCAGCGGCAGCAACTGTTCGGGGCGGACCCGGATCGGATCAGCGGTTGGACTGAGGAACAACGCGTGGTCCTCGGGGCCCAAACCCAGCAACTGCCGCATGAGCGACGGCCGGACACGTGGCCACAACTCGTAGCCGTCCACGACAAGCACACCCGGTGCCACCGCGCCTAAGCGTCGTCCCAGCGGAACGATCGCGCCTGCACCAAGGCCGGCGGCAGCCGCGGCCGATCGTGCACCCACCGCGGAGCCGGTCAGGACCACAACGCCCTCTTCCAGCGGGATAAGCCGTGAGGCAGCCAGCGCGCTGGGAGGAATCAAGTAGACTAGGTGCCGCAGCAGATCGGCTTGGTCCCAGGAGATCAGCGTGCCGCGGGGCTCCCGTGGATGCGCGGACGGACGCAACTTGAGGTCCACGCGCAGTGGGTCGAGTTCGGCCTCACGCAGCTGGGTGACCTCGCGCAAGCGCGAGGCTCCCGTGTTCTGCACGAGATGACGACCGTCGATGAACCGCGGCGCGGCATCGAGCCGTTCGACGCGACCCACCTTGCCGCGAAACAAGAACATCTCTTCGCCCGGGAAACACGCGGAGGCCGAAGCGGGTTGGATGGGGTGGGCGAAGCCAATCTCGACCGCGGCGCGCGCACTGACCGGCGCCAGCAACTCGATACCGGGCGTGCCCGCCAAGACGTCCAACACCCGGCCGCGCGGATTGCGAAGACGAAGCAAGAGACTTGGACGCTGGTCGCCGTCGAGTTCGACGTAGTACCCGGCCATGGGCACCTCCAGCCGCCACAGATAAGCCAACGTGCGCGCGGCAAGACCTGGAGCCACCAGCGCCAGCGCCAGCTCTTTGAGCCCACACAACTCGGGGTCCGCGGCGATACCGGTCAGGGGCAGCGGAACGGGGCGCAGTTGCAGCCGCTGGATCAGCTCGACGGGATCCATGCGGTCGATGGTGCGATACGAGGCCGACACATCGACATCGACGACCAACACCTCTTCGGCTGGCGCCGCGAGCGGTGTCGCGAGATCGTAGCCAAACGGGGCGTCGCGCTGACGCCACCGCACAAAAACCGATGCCACGCCCGTGTACAGCTGTCCCCGGGTCGCCGAGGACAGCCGTGCAAGCCGATCGACCGCATAGCCGTCGGCGGCGGCACACCGCAGGAGAATGGCGTGCCCACCGCCCTGCCGGCGAACATGCTCCAGCGTCATCGTCGGCACGAGATCGTCCAGGCTGGCCTCGTCCGAATACGCCCCCAGAAACGAAACGAGCCAGTCCAACGTTGGGAACAGCACAAGCAGCTCCCGTCCAACGGCGATCCCCCGCGCGTCGGACGATAAGCCCTGCATGCGAAACCGCGTTTGTCCCGCCGCGACCGGCTCGAGGAGCGCTGATACCACGGCGGCGGAGTCTAGCAGGCCTTGCCCCTCATCTGCCCACCGACCCCGCTTGACCCGCCCACGACCGTTTTCCGCCCCCTAAAAGGCGGGCTAAACTGCTGACGTGGCGAAGATCCCGGGAGCACCGGCGATGCTGGATCGG
>JAESSZ010000632.1 GCA_016763875.1 Nannocystaceae bacterium | reverse complement strand
GCGAGCAGCAACGCTGCCGACACCAACGCCGCTGCAGATGCTCGCGCGTCCATGAGGCCTACGATCCTGCATTTTCCATCGACTAGGCAAGACAAGATCGACACATCGTGCGGACCAAACCGGGCGCACTACGGCGGCGGACGCCTCCGCGATGGTGGTCAGCGAAGCGTGTACAGTGCTGCCCATGACCCGCTTCAATCTTGCGCTGCTTGCGGCGGCCGTGGTTCTTGGTTGCACCTCAGGCGACCAGACCGACGGCGTCGCAGGCGGAGACGGGCTGTCTACTGTCGACGAACCCGCGGGACGTGCCGCGAGCGAGCCTGGGTTGTCGGACGAGTTCGACGATGCCGCCACGCTGTCGCAATGGCGCGTGTGGCACGAGGTCAAGGGGGTTGCGGCGACCCATAGCCTGCTCGATATCGACAGTAGCAACGCGGGCATGATGACGCTGCGTCCCAAGTCGGGCGGATGGTTCGACGACTTTGAGGCGCCGCTCATCTACAAGATGGTCCGTGGCGACTTCATGGTGGAGATCGATGTGGCAGCGACCAAGATCGGAAGCCCCGATGCCCCGCCAGATAAACAGTTCAACTCCGCGGGCTTGATGGCGCGGGATCCCCGTTTCGGATCCGGGCGTGCCAACTGGGTGATGTTCAACACCGGACGCCAACTCGGAGATCAGATCGCCTCCGAAGGTAAGACGACCGTCAACTCCAGCTCTGTTCTTGAGCTTATCGACGGCCCGCACCGTGGCCTACTTCGTATGTGTCGCGTGGGCAACGTGATCGTGTTGGCGCGCCAGCTCGAGGGCGAGCCCAGCTTCAGCGTGGTCAACCGATTCGATCGCGTCGAGCTACCCCAAGACCTGCAGGTGGGTCTTGTTGCTGGGGGGTGGAACACGAGCGCGGAGGCGCCTGACACCAGCCAGGACCCAGACCTTGAAGCGCGCTTCGACTACATTCGTTTCTCGGCGATCGGTGCCGAGGCGGACTGCGTCGCGCAGTAGCTCGTGACAGACCCCGAGAACCCATGCCCAACAGTCCGACTCGTCCCCTCAAGATTGCAACGTGGTCGACGCTCGCCGACCGAGAGCCCGCGTACGCTTTGGTCGCAAACGTCGACCTGGTGATCGTGCGGTTTGATGACCGAGTTTCTGTCCTGTTCGGTCGGTGCTTGCACCGCGGCGCGCTGATGTCCGACGGTACGGTTGAGGGCAACGATCTGCTTTGTGGGCTGCACGGTTGGGATTACCGGCTGGAGACGGGAGTGAGCGCCTACGACAACAAGGAGGCCCTCCACCGCTTCGAGGCCTGGGTCGACGAAGACGGCGTGTTCGTCGACGAGGCGGAGATCGCTTCCTGGCACGACGCCCATCCCCAGGCCTACGATCGCGACAGCTACTTGGGCTTGTTCGACGATCTGCACGGCGGCCCGGAGGAGCCCTACAACAAGCGCACGCGCCAGCTCGCGGTGATGGGCCCTGAAAAGTCCGGGCACCACGGGCCGATGTCGTCCATGGGCGTGCCGCTGACCGAACTCCCGCGATGGGACTCGTTGCAGCTGCTGACCGCGCAGCTCCACCGCAAGCCCAAACTCGACGACCATCCCGTGGGCACCGAGCTGGTCATCGGTCCGCGGGCTAAAAAACCGTTGCGACTAGAGATCCCGCTGATGGTCAGCGACATGAGCTTCGGCGCACTGAGCGAGGAAGCCAAGGTTGCACTCGCCAAGGGGGCCGAAGGATCGGGGACTGGGATCTGCTCGGGCGAGGGCGGCATGCTGCCGGAAGAACAGGCCGCCAACTCGCGCTACTTCTACGAGTTGGCGTCGGCGCGGTTCGGATGGAGCCTCGACAAGGTCAAGCGGGTTCAAGCCTTCCACTTCAAAGGGGGGCAGGGTGCCAAGACGGGGACCGGTGGGCATCTGCCTGGCTCCAAGGTGGTGGGCAAGATCGCCGAGGTCCGGGGGCTTGAGCCCGGCACGCCCGCGATCAGCCCGTCGACGTTTGCCGACCTGAACACGCCTGCGGATTTTGCTCGTATCGCCGACGAGGTTCGCGAGGTCTCGGGCGGTATCCCGATTGGGTTCAAGCTAAGCGCACAACACATCGAGGCCGACATCGACTTCGCGCTGGAGGCGACCGCGGACTACATCATTGTCGACGGTCGTGGCGGGGGTACTGGCGCTGCACCCGAGATCTTTCGGCAGAACATCTCGGTGCCCACGATGGTCGCATTGGCTCGCGCCCGTCACCATCTCGACAGTCGAGGCCGGGACGACGTCACGCTCATCATCACGGGCGGGCTTCGTACGGAGTCGGACTTCGTCAAAGCCATGGCATTGGGGGCCGACGGAATCGCCGTGTCGAACGCGGCAATGCAGGCTATCGGTTGCTTGGGCATGCGGGCGTGCCATACCAACAACTGCCCCGTCGGCATCGCGACGCAGAAATCGCACCTCCGTCGTCGGTTGGAAATCGACAAGTCGGCGACCCAGTTGACCAACTTCTTCGACACGTCCGTCGGGTTCATGAAGGTGCTGGCGCGTGCATGCGGGCACGAGCACCTCCGCGAGTTCAGTCGCGACGATTTGACCACGTTCGACCGCGACATCGCGTACCTGACCGCCGTGCGGTACGCGGGCGTCGTGCCGCTGTAGACCCGCCGCCTTCCTCCGCCAAACACTCACAGAATACGGATCGCTATGTGGACCACACTCGGGGACGTAGCCCCCTCTCATCTCACCGGTGCGCGCTCCTGCGTGCACTGGGCCTGTCAGTTGCCGGCTGCTGCAACTGCGGGACTCATCGAAGCTCGTCCCCACTTCAGCCATACCAACCTGGGTTGGGAGCGCGCCGTGCAGGCACTCGTTGGCCACCCGGTCAATCCTGGCGAGGAGGTTGCGGTACGGGCTGGGGTCAGGATCAAAGACCTCACGCTCGTCGTTGTGCGCGGCACCGATGTTACGACCGAGTTCCCGCTCGCGGGGCGTACGCTTGATGATGGACGCGCTTGGCTGGCCAAGGCCCTCGCCGATACATTGGATGCTGACGTCGCCGAGTTCTCGCTATTCGAGCACGAGCTACCCGGGCATCCCGTACAAACCGGCGCAGCGTTCGACATCGAAGGCGTCGATGCGGCCCTGGCCGAGTTGGCGCTATGGCTCGCTAACACGCACGACTTGCTCGAACTGTTTGTGCACGGTGATAAGTGCGCATCCGAGGTTCGGCTGTGGCCCCACCACTTCGACATGACGAGTTTGCTGACATTGGTGGCCGATGACGACCCCGACAAGGCCAAGTCGATCAATGTTGGCGTCAGCTTCGGCGACGATTCGTACGCCCAGCCGTATGCCTACGTGAGCCCGTGGCCGCATGCGCCCGAAGGCGAGGCGCCCTCGCTCACGTTGGGGCACTGGCACAAAGACGGCTTCTTTGCGGCCGTGCTCGAGGGCGATGTCTTGGTGTCGGGAGGCGCCGAGGGGCAGGCGCAACGCGCTGAGGCGTTCTTCGTTCAAGCCGGCGACTTGTCACGCACGATGTTGGGCCTGCCTCCCGTAGCGCGACGTAAGGCCAAGCTCGTCTGGTACAAGGCCGCCGAAACGGACGAACTGCGCGAAGGTCGGGTCAAGAGCGTGACGGCGGGGCACCGTGGGGTGTGCTTGACCCGCCACCAAGGATGCTACGCGGCACTGACCAACGCCTGCCCGCATCAGGGCGGTCCGTTGGGCGAGGGCTCGATCGAAAAGGGTTGGCTCCGGTGCCCTTGGCATGGTTGGGATTTTCACCCACGGACCGGGCAGTCGCCAGGTGACCTCGAGGATGGACTGGAGACCTTCCCGGTCGAGGTGCGTACCGACGGCGTGTACGTGGGGGTTCAGGCCGAGGCACCCCATGTTCGCGACGTGTCGGACGTCATGGCGGAAACCATGACCAACTGGGGAGTGCGTTGGGTGTTTGGCATGGTCGGCCATTCCAACCTCGGTTTGGCCGACGCACTTCGGCGTCGGGTTGAGGCCGGTACCCTGGGGTACATCGGGATCCGCCACGAAGGTGCTGCCTCGTTTGCGGTATCGGCTTACGGCAAGTTAACCGGACGCCCTGCTGCCTGTTTGGCGATCGCAGGGCCGGGGGCGACGAACCTGCTCACCGGACTCTGGGATGCACATGTCGATCGCGCGCCCGCACTGGCGCTCACGGGGCAGGTGCAGACTCAGGTGCTGGGGCGTGGGGCGTTTCAGGAGATCGATCTCAAGGCCGCCTACGGTGGTGTCGCTCAGTTCACTGGGGTTGTGCTGCACGGCAGCAACTTCGCGGAACTGATGAGCTTGGCCTGCAAAAAGGCCATTCTCGGTCGCGGGGTCTCGCACCTGGTGTTCCCCGACGAGGTCCAGACCCACGCTGCCGCCGATACGCCCGCTGGCACTCCCGAGGGGCGCATGCCCGACCTGAACATTGCCCCGGCCACTGCGTCGTTGGACGCCGCAGAGTCGGCGCTCAAGGCGGCCAAGCGCCCCGTGATTATCGTTGGGCACGGCGCACGGTTCTCGATGGACGCGGTGCGGGATTTCGCGGATGCGTTCGGTATCCCCGTGATCACGACCTTTAAGGCCAAGGGCCAGATCTCCGACAGCCACGCGTTGGGCTGTGGGGTCTTGGGTCGCAGCGGGACTCCAGTTGCCAGCTGGTTCATGAACGAGGCCGATCTGCTGCTGGTGCTCGGCTCAAGCTTTAGCAATCACACCGGGATCACCGACTACAAGACGATCGTTCAGGTCGACTTTGAGGCCGAAGCGCTGGGGCGACGCCACGCTGTCAACGTTCCGGTTCTTGGCGAGATAGGGATCACCCTCGACGCTCTACAGTCTCGCATGAGCGGACACGACGGATTCGAAGACCAGCGCACGGAGGTGTCTGAGCGTTGGAGAATCTGGCGCGCCGAAAAGCGAAGCCGGCTGAGCGACGAGATGGGCAAAGGACTCAACAGCGCCGCGATTTTTGATGCGCTGACCCGCAAGGCGCCAGCCGACGCGATCATGGCCGTGGACGTTGGCAACAATGCCTATTCGTTTGGTCGCTACTTCGAGTCCCGCGAGCACACGATCCTCATGTCGGGGTACCTCGGCTCGATCGGGTTTGCCTTGCCCGCGGCGATGGGGGCATGGGCGGCGACGCAGGAGGACGACCCCAGATTCAGGGGTCGCAAAGTGATCTCCATTTCGGGTGACGGCGGCCTGGGTCAGTACCTCGCCGACCTCACCACGTGGGTCAAGTACGACATGAACATCACCCATGTGGTGCTCAACAACGGCGAGCTCGGCAAGATCAGCAAGGAGCAACGGGTCGGCGGTTGGGACGTGTGGGAGACCTCGCTACGCAACCCGGGTTTTGCCAAGTTCGCCCGCAACTGCGGCGCGTTGGGGATCGAAGTGCGAACGCTCGAGGAACTCGAGGCTGCGCTGGACCAGGCGCTGAGCCACGACGGTCCCGCGCTCATTGAGGTGCTCTCCGACGCACTGCTGTTCTGAGCCGTTGGCTTCAATGGTGCGACGCGGTTGGCGTCACGCTCATGCCGCGTGACGCCATCGCTCAGCCCAGCGTTGCGCCAGCAGTGGGATCCACAGCGTGCCCTTGCTCCCGAACGCCGAGAAGACATGCAGACCCGGTCGCAACGTGTCGATCCATGGACGTCGTGCGTAGCGGTCAACGACTCGGACGCCACGCCAGACCGAAGCATCGCGCAAACGCGGCAACTCGGGGCAATGGGCAAGGAGACGCGACTCGATCGTACGCAGTTGCTCGGTGGAATTGTCCTTTCTCGGGCCGTCGTGCGAGTGAAAACTCGAGCCCCAGGCTACGCGCGTGGCACTGCTTGCAATGTGCCCGCGATCGATCGTGAACCGGGAGAGCGGCGGCGCGGCATGGTGTACGAGGCGACCCTCGACGTGCTCTAGGTGTTCTGTCTCGGCGTGCTCTGAGAGTAAGTGTCGGGCGCCCGTTCCTGCGCATACGACGACTTCGCATGCGGTGAGGGGCGGACTATCGTCGAAGTGTAGACGCCACCGGTGTCCGACCGCTTCGAGCCGAGTCACCCCGACGTCGCGCGGCGCCACCGGGAGTTGTTCCTGAGACCAGCGCACGGCCTCGGGGAGGTCGAGCGCAAACGTCGGGCCGTACTGAAACCCGCGAGGCCGCTCGGCGACCGGTGGCGGAACGATGAACTCAGGGCCGAACTGTTCTCGCAGCGTCTCGCCGTGCCGCTGCCACGAGCGTCGGAGTCGTTCGCCGGTCGCATCATCGCCAGCAGCACGGTGCATCGGTGCGGCATGCAGGCCACAGCTTAGAGGCAGCGTCGCGAGCCACGCGGAGGAAACCCGCCACGCTTCGGGAAGGTCGGGACTCGGTGCAAAACTTCGGCCAACGAACGGGTGCACCAGGGCACACGGCACCGTCGAGCCGCTTTGGGGGTCAGTCCTTCCGAGCCATAGAAGGCCATCGACACCTCGCGATACCAGCGCCCGCACCAGCAATGTCCCTGCGAGCCCGCCGCCGATCACAGCGAGCGGTACCTGCGAGGTTGTCACGGTGGGAGTTTGCCGCAGCGGGCGGACGATAGCCAAGTGAGTCGGTGCCGGTACGCTTTGGCTTCATCCGTGGACTATCGACTTCGGCTTGGCGCCCAGTGCGAGCAGCCCTGCGATGAGCAGCAGGAACGTGAACACCAGCGCCTTGGGCTCGAACACGGCGGGCGCGACCGCGGTCGCCACCAACACTGCCGCTGCGATCTTGCCTTTGCGCTGCAGCGCCAGCACGCCGCCAGCAGTACCAAACACGAGGCCTGCGAGGAGCAGGTATGCGGCAGTGCGAAGGCTTGAAACGGAGATCCCGGCCTGCTCGATCAGTTCGGCTTGCCCCTCGTATTCGGCGAGGTCGGAGAGCCAGGTCATGCCAAGGGCCGCCGCTGCGAGGCCGCCAAGAATTGCGAGGATGAATGCTGCGATACGCATGAGTTGGTCCGCGAGGCGTTCGGGCCTCGCAAACCCCCAGACGCAGCGTTTGGACCAACGAGCAGGTCGGCGGCGGTTTTTTTTGGACCAGACTCCGCTAACGCAGAGTCGTGCGTGCGTGGTGCTTGATGCTGACCGCGCTGCGGGTGATGTCGACGCGCTGGTGCCCGACGACCCTCGCCATCTGGTCGACGCTATCGAATCCCGGAGGCAGTGGCGTCACCACCATGCGGTCCTCGCTGCCGGGGAGCTTCTCGACCCTCGTGCCCTGCAGCGCCAACCGTCGGCCACCTGCGGAGAACTCGACCTGCATATCATCGGTGAGCTCGCTGGGATCGACCCCGCCTGGCACCGTGTTCCAGATCTCCTTGCCGTCCTCGAGCAGCAACCCCACTAGCAGCGACCCATTGCCGTAGGGGGTCGTGGTGGGAGCCGCGTCCGCGACTTCCCATGAAGTCAGGGTTTGGATTGTTGGCCAGACCTTGTTCCACCCGAAGTTCGAAACCCAGGTGGGGGTGCAGTAGGTCATGTAGTCCTTGGTGACGGTCGGGTGCCGCAGTCGAAAGTCGACGACGCCAAACCCCCACTCACCGATCGCACCACCTTCCTCCGGATAGCTTGGGTCGAAGCCACCCTCGCCGTTACATTGGATGTGTCGTCGTCCCTGTGAGTGTCCGACCTCGTGGACAAACGTCTCTGCCGACAGCTCCGGGGCGAACGACACGCCAGTCGAAACCCGTTGAAACGCGTTCTCCACGGTCGGGTCGACCGGGATCCCGTGGGCCAGGCCCGCGGCTCCGCCGATCCCGCCACCGCATACGTCGATGTGGCCGTAGTAGTAGGTCTCGGGCGGTGCGCCTTCGTCGAAGCGCATCCCACTGAGCAGCTGGTTGATCTCGCCGAGGCTCGTCAACTGCGTGTTCCAGGCCAGCGTTTCGTGAATCTCGAACTCGAGCGTGTCGATCGGATTCATCTGGAACATCTTGTCGAAGTACAGTTGCATCGTCTCTTCGGAGAGGTCCGGATCGGTGACACAACCGGCGCCGTCGTTGTAGCTGAACGGCACTAGGACGATTTTTAACTTCTGGTTGCTGCTTTCGACGCCAACCAGGACGCTTTCTTCGTCGGCGGGCAGGCGCGGCGGTTCGGTGACGTCCGGGTCGGCGAAGGCTTCGTCCACCTCGTACAGCTCAACGGAGTAGCCGACCCCGGGTGAAGCCTCTTCGGCCTGCAGCCCAAAGTTGAACGTCTCGTCGAGCGAGCCGACGAAAGAGTCGCCGTCGACCATCTTCGTTTCGGAGCTTGAGATCGTCGTTCCGTCCGCCAAGTAGAACGTGATGCGCCCCTCGATTTCCCGGGGAGTCCAATCCTCCGGGACGCGCCAAAACACGCGGACGAGGGTCAGTCGGTTGGCCGCCAGCGGAGCGGTACGATCTTGCGGACCGACCCACGCGCCGTCCGCACCGATCCTTACGCCGATGCCCTGGTTGGCTTCGATGTAGTCGATGCCGATGCCGCCCGCGGCGGGAATGCCAGCCGGCTCGCCGCCCGTGGAATCGGCGCTGACCTCGGTCGTTGTTGTCCCGTCGTCCTCCGCGGAACCCGTGGTCTGGCCGGTCGTGGTCTCGCCGTTTCCGGTACCGTCGTTTCCCGTATCCGCCGACTCAGGTTCGGCGTCTTCAGCCGGACAAGCGACCAAGAGCCCGAATCCAACCATTAGTGCGGCAAATCGCGGCGCATGCATGGTGGGAAACTACCATTGCCACCGTGCCCATTACGACCCGCGCCGCCCACGGCAGTGGGACGATGCGCGAAGGACACCGCTACTCCGGTTCCGCCGCTGGATGCGCAAGTGACTGCGAATCACCCTGAGGCACCCCGCGGTGTGATCCGGCTCCCGATGTGGAAGACGGCGACGTCCCACTGCGCGGTCCTGCCGGGATCCTCTCGCGAGCCCCAGGGCGTTTCGCGTTGGTGCTTGTGCGGCCTACAGAAGACCAGCCAGAGGATCCCTACTGTCCGGGAGCGCGATCCGATCGGTTCGACCTGCCACAGTCGGCTCGGTGACAGTCGGCTCGGTGACAGTCGGCTCGGTGACAGTCG
>JAESSZ010000631.1 GCA_016763875.1 Nannocystaceae bacterium | reverse complement strand
TGACCAAGCCGCCGACGAATCGCACGACATCACCCTCTGGAAGTGATTTTTTTTCTTCCCCATGGCCGCGCGAGCGCCATTGCAGCGCACGTAGGACGCTATCGCAAGTTGAGGTTCAGGCGGCCAGCGCCTGTTTGCCCGCCATCGGGCTCCGCCAGAACTCGCGCAGGGCTTGGCGCAACACCGAGATTTTCCGTGCGTGAACCAGAGGTCTCAGTCGCCGCGAAAACGCCAGGGCGACGCGGTTGGCGGTCTCGTAGCGCCGCGTCAGCTCGGCGTCCATCGGGCGCAGGGTGTAGCGGAAGTACAAGCGGTCCACGAGGCCGTCGAAATCCTTGTGGGCGCGTTCCCAGCGGGAAAGCAGCGTGAGCGCGAGTTTGTCGACCTCGGCCTGGGTCTCCAGCTCAAGGCCGCTGATCGGGCGCTCCTGCCGGGCAGCCTCCGCCACATAGCAGAGGTGACTGAGGCCCTCGAGGACCGGGAGCGCGCCGCCCAGACGAGCGTCGTCGGCCAGTGCATCGGCGTCGAAATCACGCAGGACGGCGTGGTCCAGCACGAGTGCGACCTCCAAGGCACCGTCCGCTGATTCGCGAACAAGAAGGAGCTCCTGGGCGCCGCCCATTGGCCCACCATGGGGGCGGACCAGCGTGAGTGGGTCCAGCCCACTGTTGGTTTGGTACAGCGCCTCAAGACCTCGACAGAGCTGGGCGAGGGCGCGACTCACTGCAGGACGTCCGACCCCTCCGCATTGATGAGCACACCGGCGGCGACCAGCCGTCGCGCGTCTCGGGGGTCGTGGAGTTTTCGCCAGCGCTCGTAGATCGCCAGCAGGTCGGGGGTTTTCTCTGCGCCGAGTTCCACCACATCGCCGATGACCTCAGCCACGGCTTCGAAGCGCTCCGCAACCTCGCCGAGTACCGCCAGTGGCCCGTCGTTGGATGCGACCTCGCGGTACGCGGCGGCGCCGATGCCTTGGAAGTACTTCACGCTCACCGGAGCGCGATGCAAGCTGCGCGGGGCCACGCCCGAGATGTACAATGCGCGGTCGCCGACACCACGTAGCGCGTGTGCGCGGGCGGCCCCGGTTTCCCCACGGGCGCGCATGTACTCCAGTGCAATCGGGCGGCTTTTGCGACCTGCGGCCTGAGGCCGGCGGGCATAGCGCGTGAGCAGACCCACGATATAGGCTTCGACGTTCTCGGGGAGGGCGTGTCCGTTTCGCTCCGCGAGTTGCTCGATTTCGCCGAAAAAATAGGACTCCAAGGTTTGGTGGTCGAGGGCTGCGGCCTGGTCCATATCGCTCCTTTGGTTCGCCTTTAGAGGCTCCTGTTTTCTAAGTGTGAGTCATCCCACCCGCAATGACAGCAACGGGCCACCATTTTTTCTCTACACCGGTTGACCCTCGCTGCAGCGGATCTAATGTGCGCGGCCTGGCAGTCGGCACGTCCGTTTGCTAGAAGTTTTCGCTTTTTCAACGATTACCGTTGTTTGCGGCGATATCGTGCGTCCTCGCACCAACCGTCCCGGACGCCGCAACCCCTCAGAGCCCAGACCCTCTACACGCAAGGTTTTACAAACCATGAAGATCCGACCCCTGAACGACCGTATCGTGCTCAAGCGAGTTGCCGAGGAAAACAAGACCTCCGGCGGCCTCTTCATTCCCGACTCGGCCAAAGAAAAACCTGCACGCGGCACGGTTATCGCCGTTGGCCAGGGCAAGCGTGACGACGCTGGCAAGCGCATTCCGATGGACGTCAAAGAAGGCGACGAAGTCCTCTTCGGCAAGTACAGCGGCACTGAGTTGAAGCTCGACGGCGAAGAACACATCGTCGTCAACGAGAGCGACATCATCGGCATCGTCGAGAGCTAGCCCGTCGTTTCCTCCCTCCTACGTTCTTTTCCAAGAACCAAAAGTACAGACAAAGAGATTTCATCATGGCAGCCAAAGAAGTTCGCTTCGACGAAAACGCCCGCAACGCCATCCTTCGTGGCGTCAACACGCTCGCGGACGCGGTCAAGGTCACCCTCGGACCTCGGGGACGCAATGTCGTCATCGAGAAGAGCTGGGGCTCCCCCACCGTGACCAAGGACGGCGTCACCGTCGCAAAAGAGATCGAGCTTGAGGACAAGTTCGAGAACATGGGCGCGCAGATGGTCAAGGAAGTCGCTTCCAAGACCTCCGACATCGCCGGCGACGGCACCACCACCGCCACCGTGCTTGCACAGGCGATGTTCCGCGAAGGCATCAAGATGGTCGCCGCGGGTCACGACCCCATGGTGATCAAGCGGGGCATCGACGCCGCTGTGACCGCCGTGCGCGAAGAGGTCGCCAGGATCTCCAAGCCCACGCAAGGCACCGACGAGATCGCTCAGGTCGGCAGCATCTCCGCCAACGGCGACGCCGAGATCGGCCGTCTCATCGCTGAAGCGATGGAGAAGGTCGGTAAAGAGGGTGTCATCACCGTCGAAGAGAACAAGGCCAACACCACCGAGCTGGAAGTGGTCGAGGGCATGCAGTTCGACCGTGGCTACCTCTCCCCGTACTTCGTGACGGACCAGGAGCGCATGGAAGTCTCGCTGTCCGAGCCGTTCATTCTCCTGCACGAGAAGAAGATCTCCAACATGAAGGATCTTCTTCCCGTCCTCGAGCAGGTCGCCAAGCGAGGTCGTCCGTTGCTCATCATCGCCGAAGATGTCGACGGCGAAGCGCTGGCCACCCTCGTGGTCAACAAGTTGCGCGGCACGCTCCACGTCGCTGCCGTCAAGGCTCCTGGCTTTGGCGACCGTCGCAAGGAAATGCTCAAGGACCTCGCCTTCCTCACGGGTGGCAAGGCCATGACCGACGATCTCGGCGAGAAGCTTGAGAACCTGACCGTTGCCGACCTCGGTACGGCCAAGCAGATCACCATCGACAAGGACAATACGACCATCGTCGACGGCGGCGGTTCCAAGGCCGACATCCAGGCCCGCGTGAAGCAGATTCGTGCGCAGATCGAGGACACCACCTCGGACTACGATCGCGAGAAGCTTCAGGAGCGCCTTGCCAAGTTGGTCGGCGGCGTGGCCGTGATCAAGGTCGGCGCGGCTTCCGAAGTCGAGATGAAGGAGAAGAAGGCTCGCGTCGAGGACGCACTTCACTCCACCCGTGCGGCTGTGGAAGAGGGCATCGTCCCCGGTGGCGGCGTTGCACTCATTCGTGGTGCCAAGGCGCTCGACAACCTCAAGGTCGAGAACGAAGAGCAGAACTTCGGCGTCGCTATCGTGCGTCGCGCTCTGGAAGAGCCCCCTCGTCAGATCGTGACCAACGCCGGCGGCGAGCCCTCGGTTGTGGTCAACGAAGTCCGCAGCAAGTCCGGCGGTCACGGCTACAACGCCCGTACGGGTAAGTACGCCGACCTTATCGCCGAGGGCGTCATCGACCCGACCAAGGTCGTTCGCACCGCACTTGAGCACGCGGCATCGGTTGCCGGCATGATGCTGACCACCGAGGCGATGATCGCCGAGAAGCCCAAGAAAGACTCCGCCGCTGCACCCGCACCGGACGGCGGCATGGGCGGCATGGGCATGTAAAGCCCCCTGCTGCGGCACTGTGCCGCAGCGCATTCAAAAGGCGCGTCTCCTTCGGGGGCGCGCCTTTTTTCTTGGTGCGTCGACGGTTGCCGCCGCGGGCGGCTACATCGGGTGCGCCATGAACATCGTGGCGATGGCTTCGGAAGCCGAAAGCTCGCTCGAGACGTTGCCAAACAGGCACGACGCCGCGCCCGGCCAGCAGTGACCGCCACCATCCGTGACGCACAGCGTGACCTCGACGTCGTCACCGCATTGCCCCCACGTATCGCAGCGCATGTCGCCTTGCTCGAAGGAAACCGTGCTCCCTCCTTGGCAGCCGTTGCGAGCCGCCCAGTCCTCCATCATGGTCGTCACCGAGGGGAAGCCGATACCCGTGCCTCCGAATGGCACGATGGGATCCGAGCTGCCGTGGAAGTCCATGACGGAGATCGGACGCGAGGCGTTGCACAGTTGCGGGGGCACGGTGAGCACGCCAGTGACCGAGGCCGCCGCGGCAAAAATGTCCGCTGCCTCGCACGCCAGTAAATGCGCCATGTGCCCGCCGTTGGACATCCCGGTGACGTAGACCCGTGCGGGGTCGATGCAGAGTTGCTCGCTGACCTGTTGTACGAGCGCGCGGGCAAAGCCGACGTCGTCGACGCCATCCGAGCTCGCGTCGCCGCAGCAGGCCCCCGCGTTGAATGACTGGCCGATGCCCGTGGGGTAGGCGACGACCATCCCCCGCGGTTCCGCGACCAGGTTGAACTGCGAGAGCCCCGACTGCTGGGCCGCAGCCCCGAGGAGACCGTGGAAGTTCAAGACCAACGGTGCGGCGATGGTTGGATCGTAGCTCGTGGGGACGAACAACTCGTAGCTGCGCATCGTGCCGTCCACGTCAACGCCCAGGGTTCGTACGCCAGGCGGGACCGGATCGCGACCTTCACAAGCAACAGACGGGCCGGTGTCCTCGCCTGAATCGGCGTCGTCCGAGACACCGTCGTCGTCATCGTCCGGCTGGTCGACGTCGTCGCTGGCATCACTGATACCCGTGTCGCCGCTGCCGCCCTCGCCGTCCGACGTTGCGCTGTGATCGCTGTGGTCTGCACCCGAGGTGTCGTCATCGCCTTGCGAGGTTGTCGTTTCGGTCGCGCTGGCGCCGGCCTCGTCGCGATCTACCGAAGAGTCGCAGGCCACAGATGCGGTCAAGCACAGCGTCAATGCGATGCGGATCGACGGTTGGAAACTCGACGAGCCGTCCGATAGGTTCGGGGAGGGGGTCCCACAGCGTGACATCGAGCGACGTTACCCCGCAGGCTGGGCCGAAAACGGGGTTGTTTCCGCGCGCTTGAGACGATCCTAGGCCATGGGGCTCTGCGGGGAGGTCACATCGCTAACGGGAACCTACCTCGCCGCTGGGGCCACGCCGCGTTCAATGCCCAGGCTGTCCCGGGGTGCTGCCGCCAGAGGTCT
>JAESSZ010000630.1 GCA_016763875.1 Nannocystaceae bacterium | reverse complement strand
GGCGGATGTCGGCGGCACCGTGACCGGCGGCGCCCCTTCTTCTGCCCCGCCGCCGCGATCGGTACAACCGGCGAGCACCAGCGCCGCGACGAGCCACATGCGGCGCGTCGCGGGCCAGGTGGCTGCGGAGCCCTCAGTCCACGAACTTGGCGTCGATGCCAATCGAAGCACCCTGGTTGGCCGCAGCTCGGTCCGGATCGAACTTCTGCATCTCCCACACCTGCGTGCCCTCGGGCGGTACGCCGTCCAGCCCGCGTGCGGCACCGCTGGCCACCCGTACGGTGGCGACGCTCCCCGCCTCGCATTCCGCAAGTTCGGGAAGAGGGACCGGGCCGAAGTGGATCGTCCGGTTTTCGATGTCGGCAGAGTTCTTGATCGCGTAGGACACCTGCAAGAAGTTGCCCGTCTGGCCACCGGCATCAGTGTCGATCTGCTGACGGAACTCGATGACTTCACAGTCTATGCTGCCGCGCTCGCACAACTCGTCTTGCCAGCCTTCGCCACCGAGATCGCGGCCGCCAAACACTGTTTCGCCGTCGATCCCCTGCACGCGCCACTGTGGATTGGCCTTGTAGAAGTCGATCAGGCACGCCTCGTAGTCGAGTCGGATCTGCATGACCGTGGTGCCGATGAACGGACTGTCGCCGACGCCGTCGCCGCGGTGGAACTCGATCTTGATCGAGCCGTGCCGGAACTCAACACCAGAGTCATCGTCGGGACAGCCGCTGAGGCCAAGGGCCATGACCGCCAAGACACCGCTACGGAGACACCGCGAGGTCAGCGTACGGGGAGTGCGATCCGTGCTCGATTTCATCACCGCCCACTATGGCAGCGCGCCGCCGCTCTCGTAAAGCGGAGGTCCGCACGCGAAGGGCGCAGATCCAGCCGCGGGCACAGGTGTGCAGGAGTCTGCGCATCGGCCGAGAATCGACGGTAGGCACCCATCTGCGCCCTCGCACGGCAGTGTGACGCGGATCACTCCTCGGGGTCGCCGCATGTTGGAGTCTCGGCCGATAAGGCGGCCCTACAACCCCGTTCGGTGCGGATCCCGGCTACGGTCTGGCCGCTCCGAAGCCCACGCAAACGCAACTTTTTTGCCACGGGTCTCGTACCGCTCTTGTTGCTCACGCGCCGCACCTACCCCTGAGTCTGCGCATTGCAGACCCGTCTGCCGCAGACCCCGACCATGGCGGGCACCGCGCCCCCTCCGGCCCGCCGAAACGACCAATCATGCTCGACAAGACCGCCACTGCGACCGACGACCCAGACCAAGACGACCCCGACCAAGGGGCACGCTCAACGAGCCCCGACAAGACCAGCGATCGCGTCGCCCTACCTCCCGATGCCCTCACCCGGGCGCTAGACCGCGCGCGCACGTTGAGCGCGACGTGGCGTGGCCGTGGGGTGAGCACGCAGCGACACGCGCCCACCGACGCATGCAATCAGTCTCCTACGCCATGGCTGTTGCAAGTGCCCGACGTTGGACCAGCGTGCGAAGTCCTGCTCGCCGACCAGCTGCTCCACGACCTCACACCGACGGAACGCGAGGGTCTTGCCGAGTGGATCGGTGACCGACAGGACCCCGACAGCGGCGCGTGGCTCGATGTGCAGGGACGTCCCGATCTATCACTGACGGCCCTGGGATGGTGGGCACGCCGCGTCATGGGTGACGACCCCAACAGCGACAGCATGAGCCGCGCCGTCCGGGTGGTTCATGCGCTCGGTGGCGCGCAACGTGCCCATTTTTCGGTGCGTTTGTGGTTGGCAATGGGCGGCCAGATCCCCTGGTCCTGGCTGCCAGCGATTCCCAGCGAGCTGTTCCTGCTTCCCGCGAGTGTGCCGTTTTCTCCGGCCCGGTTCTCCCCGTGGGCGCGCGCGATGCTCATCCCCTACCAGGTCATTGCGCGGGCGCCAGCTCGACTGCAGTTGCCCGACGCCACCGCGCTGCTGCTTCCCCGGGCCGACGGTACGCCCGTGGTCCCACGATTGACCCGTCCGGGACTCGCCGGGGACTTGCTGCAGGCGTTCGACCGCACCGTGAAGCTCTCGCGCAAGTTGCCACGCGGACCGTTGCCTGGCGCCGCCGCGAAGCGAGCCCAAGCTTGGATCGACACCCACCAGCAAGAGCACGGGGGATGGTTCTCCGTACGCCCCACCCTCTTGTCACTCATCGCACTGCGAGTGGGGGGAGCCCATGGCTCCGACCCGAGAATCCGCCGCGGACTGGACAGCCTTCGCAACGCACGTGGTCTGGTCCAGGGACGCAGCAAGGTTCTGCTCGCCCAGGGCACGGGCGGCACAGATCTAGCGGTCACCGCCGAACTGCTGCGCTGCGCGCCGAGTGAACCCGACATCAACTGGCTGCTGCGCCAAGAACTCTCGCAACCGGGGCCCTGGCAGGACCGCGCCGATGCGTCGGCCGGAGGCTGGCCTCGCGAACCGGGCGCCGCCCTGCACCTGGACCTCAGTGCCACCTGCTCGGTGCTCGAAACCCTCGCAGCGCTGCCTGACTCTTCCAGCCAACTCAGCGCAGCGTGGGCCGCCTCGCGTCGTGCCATCGACGTACTCATCGCGATGCAAGAAGCCGACGGCCACTTCTCGCGCTTCGAGCGTGGTGAGTCGGAGATCTTCATGCAGCGCCTACCCTGGTCCGACGCCGACCTGCTGTCGTTTGGCAGTGGCGAGGACGACACGCATGTGCGTCTGACAGCGCGATGTCTGTCGCGGCTCGCTGCCACCGGCTTCGCACTGGACGACGACCGCGTCGCCAAGGGCGTCGGCTGGCTGCAGCGCACGATCACCGACGGGCGCAACGTCAGTCTTGGGGCGCGCTCGCTTGCAACGCTGTCCGCGATCGCGCAGACCGCGGGAGCATTGTGCCCACCCGAACATCGACTCCGCACCGCGGTCGAGCACACCTTGCGCGCGAGACAACGCGAGGACGGAAGCTTCGGCACCATGGCCGACACCGCCCTAGCGCTCCTGGGACTGGTCAAGCTGGGCCACACCTGCGTGCAAGCCCAGCGCGCGGCCAGGAATCTGGTCGAGGCCCTGACGCACCCTGACACGGACGCCGACGGCTGGGGCGCGCTGTCGCAGGGTTTCGGGCTCGACCCGATGGCCCAAGACCCTTCGGCGGGCATCCGGCAAGCCGCGATTGCTCTGTCCGCGTACCTCGACGCGGGAGGCAACCTCGGGCATCCGGCGCAAAGCAACCTCGGAGCGAACTAAGCCATGAGCCCGGCCCCACTACGCAAACCCGCGTCCACCGAGCCGGTGCGCGTCACCATCGCCTCGCTCTCCGACATAGAGACGCGATCTGAGCGCCCGGGCCCGACATTGGCCGAGCATTACGACGTCGTGATCGTGGGCGCATCGCTGGCGGGCTGCGCCGTGGCGGAAGCGCTGGCGCAAGCGGACGGCGAACGCCGTCGACGCATTCTCATCGTCGACCGCCACCCCGACGTCCACCCGCGATTTTCGGGCGAGTTCATTCATCCAGGAGGCGCGCAGATCCTCGACGACCTCGGCTTCTACGAGAGCTTGTCGGCCGCCGGCGGCGTCGACGTCGACGGTTTTGCCGTGTTCGAGAACGCCGACGCACGACACGTCGACCTCCCCTACGCGGGGATCAAGGGCCACCGGCCGCGCGGACTCTCGATCCACCACAAGGTGCTGATTCGAACCATGCGTCAGCGACTGCGTGAGCATCGGGCGGGTCATGTCGAACTCGTGGAGGGCTGGTCGGTCAACGACCTGGTGCGCGGGCCTCGTGGCGAGATCGCCGGCGTCGTCCTGGAAACCGCCGGGCACAAGGCCGTGACCGTGCGCGCAGATTTGGTGGTCGGCGCCGACGGTAAGTCGAGTTCAGTGCGCAAGTTGGCCGGCATTTCCGACGAGGGTCGCGAGACGATCGGCTTCACGGCGGGCATCGAGGTCCACAACGCGACGCTCCCGCGCGGAAGCTACGCCCACGTGTTCCTCGGCGGCTGGGGTCCGATCCTTGCCTACCCGATCCTCCGACACGACGGCGGCGTCAGCACGCGCATCACCTTCGACCTTCCGTTGCTGCTCCCGGCCAAGGGCGAGCGGATGAAAGCGTACGTGATGCGGACGTACCTTCCTTTCATCCCGGCCCCGCTGTGCACCGAGGTCGCCGCCGCGATTCGTGCCCTGGAGGGACCGCTGGAGATCGCCCCAACGGTCAACCTCCCGGCGCCGACCGCGGCGATGCCGGGTCTGGTGTTGGTGGGCGACGCCGCGGGTTGCTCGCACCCGATCACCGCGAGCGGGATGACCATGGGCCTGCGCGACGCCGCCACGTTGGGCAAACAAGCGGTGCGACGACATCGCGTCCCCGAGGGGGAGCCCTGGCTGGACGGCGCGGCGCTCCGCGGTTACCGCGCGGAACACGACCGCTACGTGCCCACGCGCCAGGCGCTCGCGGACGCGATCTACGAGGCATTTCGCGGTGGCGGGATGGGCGCGCGTTCGATCAGGCGTGCGCTTTTTGAGTACTGGGGTACCGGCGTGAGCGCGCGAACGCGCTCAATGGCGCTGTTGTCGGGCGCCGAACGTCGTCCCCACGTGTTCCTCACCGAGTACCTCAAGACGGCCGGACACGCGCTTAGCACCAGTTTCTCGCCCCAGCACGCCCGTCATTTCCCAATCGGGGACCGGGTCCGGCGGGCAACGTGCGCCGCCCAGTTGGCGCGCGGAAAGCTCGGCCTGGTCGCCGCCGTCATGTGGGCCCAGATCCGGCCTGCTTGGATGGTCCGGGACCGCTAACGCGCGCCGCTTTCGTTTGACACGCCTACTGCGCGCAGCCTACGCTGTTTTCGCATGGGTGCCCGGGTTTTGGTGGTCGACGACGACCCCTGGATCCTCCGAATGGTGACCGCGACCCTTCAGAAGAAGGATTTCGTGGTCGACACCGCTCGCGAGGGTCGACAGGCACTCGAACGCGCGCAGGCGAATCCGCCGGACGTCATCATCTCCGACGTCATGATGCCGGTTATGGACGGATGGACCTTCGTCCAGCGACTCCGAGGCATCCCACGACTCGCGTCAGTGCCAGTGATCTTTCTGACCGCACTGGGCAAGGACGAAGCGAAGTTGCGATCGCTCGGCATGGGGCCGGAGGATTTTCTGCCGAAGCCGTTTCGTTTCGAAGAGTTGGAGAAGCGCGTGTCGGCTGCGCTCCAAAACTCGGCTGCGTCCGCGAGTGCCCCCCGGGGCGCCGCCGGCCCGCAGGCAGCGGCTGGCCAACCTGGCGTACCGGGCCCCAACCACCAATCGGGCATGCACGCGATGCCGGGCTACCCACCGGGTTATCCCTACGCTGGACCTGGCTATCCGCCCGGCGCCCCCGGAGCACAGCAACACGGCGTCCCTCCTCAAGGCGCACCGCACCCGGG
>JAESSZ010000629.1 GCA_016763875.1 Nannocystaceae bacterium | reverse complement strand
GGGAGGTCGCTGGTGGCGCACCGCCGCCATCGTCCTCGTGGTGGAGATGTGACCAGCCCTGGTGGGGCGCCTCGTTCGGCACAGCACACAGTCTCTCACCAGGTCGCTCGGGGAACAACTCAGACCTCCAACCACGGCACCAGGCATCCTATTCTCAGCGAGACCTTTTGTACCTCGTTCAAGCCAATCTCCGTGGGATCGCGCCATTCGGCGACATTGAAGTCCCGTTCCGAAACGCCGAAGGTGAACCTCGGCTCATGACCGTCGTGTACGGGGGGGCCGGCGTCGGCAAGACTAGCCTCCTCAGCGCCATCGCCAACACCCGACCGGGCCACGCAGCAACCACCCCCAGCATCCGCCCCGCCCAGGGGTCCACGGTACCGCCACACGTGTGGTGCGACTGGGTACTCGGCGACGACGACCCGGATCGGCCACACCCTTTGCGCGTCGCGAGTCCACACGCACCGATCGATGCGGCCGACGACACCGCATCACTTCGGCGCCGAGAGCAAGCGCTCTTTGATCGACGAGCCAGGAGCGGAGGCTTTGTGTGTCTCGCGTTCCCCGGCACACGATGGTTTTCACGGCACCCGGTGACGCTGCATGCACCTCTACGGTCGGTGGTCCGATACGACGCCCGTGCGACCACACCGCTGGAGGACGCAAACCGCTTCGACCTCACTCGGGAGACTAAACAAGCGCTCGCCTACGCAGCGATCTCCGCGGCATTGAGCCCCAGCAACCAACGCGAGCGCGCTGCCGCGAAGAGTCGGACCTCGGTGTGGCGGGATACTCGTCTGCTAGGAACCGCGATGCGCGAGACGACCAACGCGTTCGTGAAACCGGCAGGCTATCAATACGACGGACTGGACGCCGTCTCATTTGAACCACTGTTTTCCACCGAGGGCGGTCGCAGCGTTCCGTTCGACGGTCTTCCCAACCGCGTTCGCCATTTGGTTGCCTTCGCTGCGATCACGGTCCGGACGTTGTGGGCGGCATACCCCGAGGCTGACCCCCGAACCGCGCAAGGCGTGGTTGTGATCGACGATGTAGAGCTTCGACACGACGGTGAAGTGATGGGCCAATTGGTCTCGACATTGCGGCACGCGTTGCCGCGCGTTCAATGGATCTTGGGGACGGCGTCGGCGGAGTTTGCGGCGGCATGCGATACGCAGGATGTGCTGGCCCTTCGGCGATTTCCGCAGAGCGATCGGGTTCAGCTGTTTAGTGGGGCTCAGGCCCAGACGCACTAGGGAGAAACCCTCACGGGCAAGCACCGCACGCGCTGGTTTTCTCATCACACACCTCGGGCCCGGGCGCTCGGAATCGCACCGGACATCGCAGACAGTAAACCCGGACCCGAGGTCTATAGTTGGGACCGGACCCGGACCCGAACCGGACCCGGACCCGAGACAGTAAACCCGGACCCGAAGACAGTAAACCCGGACCCGAGTAAACCCGGACCCGAGGTCTATAGTTGGGACCGGACCCGGACCCGACGAGTAAACCGGACCCGAGGTCTATAGTTGGGACCGGACCCGGACCCGAGGTCTATTAAGTGCGATCGCTAAGTTGGGGGACCAAAAGTCGGGTCGGGCCGCGCAATCCCGGCGACAGGCACCCCTGCGCGCCCGCCGGACAACGAATTCGGTGAAACGCCCGCCGCAGACGGCGTTCCAACCAATACTCGACGGCGGCGAAGCCCATGCGGCGCCGTCGTCAAACAAATGTCGAGTCTCGCTAGGGCGGCTCGTCCGCGACGGCGACGTTGTAGATCGTCGGCAGCATGTACGCCCCGTACGGCATGCGGGTCGGAGCGCCGTTTCGGTGATTGTCGCGTTCGGCGGCATACGCCCTCCGCCAGTCGGCATTGCGCTGGATCTCCCTGACCCGGTTCCCCTCCTGGGACGAGGCGACGGCGGGAACCATCGCGAAGCGATCCTCCGGTGAGGTCGCCCTCTTCCACCAGCGCGACTTGTTGAGCTTTTGCAGCCCCATAAATCGGCGGTTCTCCCTTCTCATCCTGGACTGGGTCTCGCGCTCCATCTCAAGACAGCGCTCCATGAGCTTGTCCGATAGCTCGTCGTCGCTGAGGTCGGGGAAAGTATCGGGTCGGGTCCTTGTCAGAGTGATAGTCAGCGGGTTATCGGGGTTGCCGGGGTCGTAATACCTGGTGGGTCTTACGAAGGTTCGGGACTCACCAAAGCGCCAGTTGTACGTCGTGAAGCCGGGCCACAGGCGCCCCCATTTGACCCGTCCGGCCACGACCGGGTTGCAATCGGTGTACGCAAGGTCCTCGAGCGTCTGTTCGCCGCTGGGCGTCACGGTGTCGCAAGAACCACCGCCTGACCAAAACGAATCGAAACGGCCGAACCGCGCATTGAAGCCGCGCGCGAGATTGCCATGGACCGAGTTCTTGAAATTCGGGCGGTTGCCGCGCCGGTCGGTCACGTTGATGTGATGATGGTTGCCCATTTGCACGCCGGCGTGGAAGCCAACACCGTACTTGAGCACCGCTCGCGCAAGCGTGTAACCGTAGAAGTTCCTGGTGTCCTCAAATGAGTGGCCCTTCCGCGGGTCGCCACATGGAGTCAAGAACAAACGACGGTCGTGGCAACGGTGTGTGATCATCACACGCGCGCCAGCTACGATCGCTCGCGCTCGTACGCGCTCGTGCGGACACTGCTCCCCCTTCGCTCGATTGGCGGCCCGCCGCGCTGCGCTGGCATCGATGTCTGGCATCACCTACAGGCATGGTCGACCGAGACCACCGAATCGTTGCGCAGAATCCGGGAGAACTTCGCTCACCTGACCCCGAGGGACATACCTTAGTTTCTGGGCCCGCTAGACCTCGGGTCCGGATCATTGCATCCTCCTGTGGCGTAGGCGTTATCGACGCTGACGACGCAACGCTTGAGGTCGAGACCAAAACAATGCAAGCGGGCGACCCGCTCCCAGCATGCCCACAGTGTGGCACCTTGATGCGACCCAACATCTTGATGTTCGGGGACGGAGACTGGAACAGCAGCCGCTGCCAGCGCCAGGTCGCGCGCATGAACGACTGGTTCCGCGATCGGCAGGCTCAACGGATCGTAGTCATCGAGTGTGGCGCAGGCACGGCTATACCCACCGTGCGACTCAACGCCGAGTCCCACGTTGATGGTCCCGACACACTGATCCGTCTCAATCCCCGCGAGTCCCAAGTCCCCCACGGCCAACTCGGGGTCCCCATCGCTGCGCTCGCCGGTCTAGAGCGGATCGCCGCACGTCGCAGCGTCTAGCAGCGTCTCCCACCTCCCCTCGATACGAGCTCGAATCCCGCCCACTCACCGCCGAAATCGCACGTGAAAGTGGCCTCTGTGCCCCTTCCAGTGTCTGATCTTCCCACGGCTCGCGCGACGCCCGTTGGGGTACTGGAACAACCGGCTGAGCCGATCGCTCGATACGCCTTGCACCTCCGCATGCACGTAAAGCAGTTTCTGCAGCTCGTAGTCCATGAAGATGTACGCGACTTCCTCCGTGGCAAGCAGCGCCTCGACAAGGCTCCAGGTGCGCGCCCGATCGAGATTTACCGCGGTCGCGGCGTGGAAATATCTATCGTTCTTGCGTGCGCCCGCCAGGATGTAGCCAATGTCCACATCGCGGCCCTGGCGATGCGACAGGTGCGGAGGGAACGGGCCACCGCCCGGTCGGCTGATGTCCCCAACGCGCACCTTGGGACCTTTCTGACTCCGCGCGTACGTACGGATCGCCTCCCGCAGCACACCTACCGTTCGAGGCGTTCCCCAGGCATTGCCCGGCGCCTTGAGCACGTAGGCGACGCCCTTGGGCATCTGTACGCCGTCGCTCATCTCCGTACCAAGGTCGTCGATAAGGTCCGGATAGAACACGTCCTCCGGATCGACCTCGAATGGGATCGGCGAGATCGCAATGTACTCGACCTCGCCTGCATTCGAGAGCTCGACGATGCCTTCTTCGATCGATAGCACCACGACGCCCTCGCGAACCGCATCGCCGTTACGATAGCTGGCGATAACGCCAGAGTCAGCGTCCCGAATCGTGGCCCGGTCGGCCTCACCCGCGGGATCATCAAGCGTCGCGAGCACCGTCAACGCAAGCTTCGTCGGCGGCCAAGGCACGCGTGCCTCGGACTTGGGCGCCGTCACAGGTTCGCCCGCGGGGTCCTCAGCCCCGGAGGAGTCCACCGGCATCGACCATCCCGACCCTCCCGTCGCAAGCAGCGGCTTGGAGTCAACGGCGGATGGCGTCGGCTCAGAGTGCACAGGAGCACGACCGCACGCGATCGCGAGGACCGCGGCCAACCTCGCCACGGTCGCAGTCCCCATTGGTGCACTCGCAAACACCAGCGAGCAGTCTACTTTGGCACCGGGAAACCGCGGTCACGCATCAGGCCACCGATCTCCGCATCCCGACCTCGGAACGCACGGTAGGCCTCTGCCGGGTCGACCGCGTTCCGCGGGGCAAACAGATGCTCGACCAGTTTCGCCGCGAGGTCCTTGTCATAGAAGCCACCGGGCGCCGCGGCAAAGGCCTCGGATGCGTCCGCGGTAAGAACATCGGCCCACAAGTAGCCGTAGTAGGCGGTAGCGTAGCCTTCACCCGAAAACACGTGGCTAAACTGGGGAGTGCGATGGCGCATGACCACCTCTTTGGGCATGCCCATCTTTGTCAGCTCGGCGCGCTCGAACGCATCGGGATCAATGCCCGCCGGGTCAACGGTATGGAACTTCATGTCCATCAACGCCGAGGCCAAGTACTCGGTCGTTGAAAACCCCTGGTTGAACGTCGAGGCCTTGCTGATCTTGGCGACGAGTTCAGCAGGCATCGGCTTGCCCGTCTCGTGGTGCACGAGGAACTCCTTGATGACCCGCTCCGTGGGTAACCATCGCTCCAGCAGCTGCGACTGAAACTCAGTGTAGTCGCGCACACCGCCGTTGAGCGTCCGGTACTTCACGTTCGAAGACAGAGCGTGCAGCGCGTGGCCGAACTCGTGGAAGAAGGTGCTCGCATCATCCCACGACACCAGGACGGGCTTGCCCGGTGGCCCTTTGATGAAGTTGGAGTTGTTCGAGGCCAACACGTTGGTCTCGCCGTCCAGGTTGGTGTGGCCGCG
Source organism: Nannocystaceae bacterium (assembly GCA_016763875.1). Taxonomy (GTDB): domain Bacteria; phylum Myxococcota_A; class Polyangia; order Nannocystales; family Nannocystaceae; genus JAESSZ01. Next base: position 4,220 of record JAESSZ010000629.1, on the reverse strand, counting down.
GTAGGTGGTGGCCCAGGCACCTGAGCGTTTTCCCGGGCGAGCGAAGGGATCGAGATACCAAAGGCCGATGTGGTCACCCGACTGCAGGTCGGTGACCTCCCAGACTTTGACGTCTGCGTGGAAAACCGGCACCGAGCCCTGGGGCACGGGTGTGAATCGAAACCCGAACAACTCGCCCGCGACCATGAACATCGCCTCGCGTAGCTTGTCGAGTTGCAGGTACTGCTTGACCTCGTTGGAGTCCAGCGCGTACTTCTCGATGCGGACTTTGTCGGCATAGAAGCGGTAGTCCCACGGCTCGATCGTGATCTTGGCGCCTTCGCGGTCCGCAACCGCCTGCATGTCGGCGACCTCTTCTTTCACGCGCGCGATCGCGGACGGCCACACTGCGTTCATCAGCCCCATTGCACGCTCCGGCGTGAGCGCCATGCGGTCGCGCAATCGCCATTGTGCGTAGTTGTCGAATCCGAGCAACGCGACCCGTTCGTCGCGAAGCTTCAGGATCTCAGCCACGATCTTGTTGTTGTCGTGGTCGTCGCCGTTGTCGCCGCGGCTGTAGTAGGTCTGCCAAACTTGCTGACGAAGCGCCCGCTCGCTCGAGTAGGTCAGGAACGGGTCCATCGATGAGCGCGTGTTGGTGATCGCGAACTTGCCGTCGTGCCCCCGGTCCTTCGCGGCCGCGGCGGCTGCGATCTTCATCGAGTCGGGCAAACCGCCAAGCTGGCCGGCCTCAAGGTACAAAACGTAACCCTCCTCGTCGGCGAGGACGTTGTTCCCAAATGCGAGATGCAGCTTCGCCAGTTGCCCCTGGATCGCGGCGTAGCGTTCCTTGTCGGCACCGTTGAGGCTCGCCCCCTTGCGCGCGAACTCTTCGTAGCGCAACTTCGCGAGGCGCCGCTCCGCTGGGGTCAGCGAAGCCATCGCGTCCGACTCGTACACGGCCTTGACCCGAGCGAAGAGTGCGCCGTTCTGAACGACCTTGGACTCGTAGTCCGAGAGCATGGGCGTCACGCGTGCATCCACGGCTCGAAACTCGTCGCTAGAGAGGTTCGCGCTCCACAAGCCGTAGTAGGCCTCGATCCGTCGGATCGCCGCGCCCGCGCGCTCCATCGCCACGATCGTGTTCTCGAACGTCGGCGCTTCCGCGTTGGACGCGATCGCGTCCAGCTCTGCCAGGTGCATCTCGATGCCCTTGGCCATCCCAGGCTCGAGTTGCGCAAGATCCATGGCGTCGAACGCAGGCACGCCACCGTAGGGTCCGGTCCATTCGGCGAGGAGCACGTTGTCGGCAGCGGCGTTGTCGGTGGTCGGGGTCACGGTCGAATCGGCGGTCGTTTTTTCGCACGCCGCGGTCGCGAGGGTCAGTCCAAGGACTGCAAGAATCGTCGTCCTACGCATCACGCGGACAATAGCCCTGCGCCCCGCGCGGGGACACCGCCAACGAAGAAAGCAGCGTGAGCCGTCTGTGAGCATCGGAACGCGCGAAACTGCGGCCCGGAGCGCAGTCCGGCGCCTCATGCTTTGGAACGCGCTAGGGATTTCACCGGAGTCACGCGCCACGCAGCGCGGTGGCCTGAGCCCACAGCTCACCCACCTGCTGGTCGATCACGGTCATCTCGCCACGCAGGCGACTGGTCGAACCGGCGCTGCCGTCGACGCACGCGCAGAACAACTCCGCCCGCCGCAGCGTCGCCGCCGCCAACCGTTCCAGGATCATTTTGTGTGTGCGCGTCGCGGTCGCTGCACACAGCGGTTGGGATTGTCCGCCCATAGTCAGTTAGTGACCCGACGCGAAGAATCCATTTAGGATTTCTCGTAAACCCGCACTGGACGTGGGCGTTCACCGATAGGTCGTTGAGTCCATCGCAATGCGTCCCGTCGTGGAACGGTTAGACTCCCACGCGCCGCCCAACCGCCGCACCGGTTGCAGGTGCCGAGAGAGCATCACCACCAGTGTCGCCGACTGGCTGCCGTTGCCGGTGCGACCGAGAACTCAAGGCCTGCCCGCGCGGGTACGGCATCACCGTCAGTTTCGGCCAACGCGGTCACAAGCGGGAAGTCGCTGGGCTTCGCGACCGCCACAGTGTGGCCCAGTGGCACCTGGCATTAACAGAAACGAGCTCCGCTCCCCTTAGGCGAGCGGAGCTCAGTGGCCCCCGTGATGCGCGCTTTTGTACCGCGCTTGCTTGCTGGCTGGCGAAACGAGTCGCATCCGGAAGATGGAGGCACTGATGCCACCGATGTGACATCAGCTCCAACCCCCAAAAATCGCCGGACCTCTTCCGGCCAGCTACTCAGCGAGACCCGTTCCCAAAGTCCGACCCCGCCGCGTTCGCGATAGCCCCCCCGATACCGTTCGCCGCGCCCGAAGCGAACCCTCGTTCCTCCAGCATCTGGTGCAGCGCAGCAAGCAGTTCCGGCGGCAGATTGGCCGGCAGGCCGTCGGGCGAATTCAACTGGGCGAGCTGGAAGCGTTCCAGCCGTCGGTTGAGCTCCGAAGCCTGCTCCGACAAGACCTGTGACGCGGCCGCGCTCTCCTCGGCCGAAGCCGTGTTTGCTTGGGTCACATTGTCGATCTGCGAGACCCCGTCGTTGACATCGGAGATTCCGCGCGCCTGCTCGTCGCTGGCTCCGGCGATCTCCGCCACAAGATCGGTCACCTTGCCAACGCCGTCCACGATCTTCGTCAGCGCGTCGGCCGTCTTGTTGGCGAGGTCGGTTCCCAGTGCAACCTTTTTGAGCGAATCCTCGATCATCTCGGTTGTCTCCTTCGCTGCCTTGGCCGAACGGGCGGCCAAGCTACGCACTTCCTCAGCAACAACCGCAAAGCCCTTGCCGTGCACACCAGCGCGCGCCGCTTCGACCGCCGCATTCAAGGCGAGGAGATTGGTCTGGAATGCGATCTCGTCGATGACTTTGATGATCTTTCGAATGCTCTGACTCGACTCGTCGATGCCGGACATCGCCGTGACCATGCTCTTCATCATGCCGTCGCCATTGACTGCCACACCTCTTGCATCGTTAGACAACTCGCTGGCAACGCGGGCGTGTTCGGCATTTTGTTTGGTCTGATCGGTAAGCAACGTAATCGTCGCGGTGATCTGCCTGAGCGCTGACGCCTGTTCTGTAGCTCCCTGGGCGAGGCTTCCGGAGGACTCCGAGACCTGTTGGCAGCCGGAAGCAACGTTCGCGGCAACCTGTCTTACCTGGAGCAGGGTTTCATTGAGCGCATCCAGCGTCTCGTTGAGCGCGTCTCTGAGCACAGAGTGTTCGCCTTCGAACGGCTCCAAGATCTTGGCTGTCAGGTCTCCCTGTGCGACCCGCCCCATGTGTTCCTGCAGCACGTTCATGTCTGCGCGAAACCTTTCTTCGCTCACCACCTTTTCGGTCACGTCAGTCGCGAACTTCACCACCTTGAAAGGCATCCCATCGAGGTCGAAGATCGGATTGTACGAAGCCTGAATCCAGGCCTCTTTTCCGCCCTTGCCGATGCGTTTGTAGGTCCCCGCATTGAACTCTCCGGCGTTGAGTCGACGCCAGAACTCTCGATACTCGCCGCTGGCGCTGTACTCCGACTCCACAAACATGCGGTGGTGCCTGCCTTGGATTTCCGCGAGCGAATACCCCACCACGCCCAAGAAGTTCTCGTTCGCCGTGATGATCGTGCCATCGAGATTGAACTCGATCACTGCCTGCGACTTACCGACCGCGGCGAGTTGCCCCGCGACGTCGGCGTCTTTGAGCCGTTGCGCGGTGATATCCGTTGCGAACTTGACGACTTTGAACGGCTTGCCACTGAGGTCCAGGATCGGATTGTACGTAGCCTGGATCCAAACCTCCTCGCCGCTTTTTCCGATCCGCTTGTAGATCCCCGCGTCGAACTCGCCCGCATTGAGCCCCTTCCAAAAATCGGCGTACTCGGCACTCCGAGAAAACGTCGGGTCGACAAAAATGCGGTGATGCTTGCCCCTGATCTCGTCCAGCGCGTACCCCACCACGTCCAGGAAGTTGTCGTTGGCCGTGATGATCGTGCCATCGAGATTGAACTCGATCACCGCCTGCGCCTTGCTCACCGCCGCGAGCTGCCCAGATGCATCCGCGTCCTTGAGTCTCTGAGCCGTAATGTCGGTCGCGAATTTCACCACCTTGAACGGCTTGCCGTTCTTGCCCACCAGCGGGTTGTAGGATGCCTGTATCCAGATCGGCGCTCCGTTTTTGGT
>JAESSZ010000628.1 GCA_016763875.1 Nannocystaceae bacterium | reverse complement strand
TCCGCAGAGGGCAGCCCAACATCGATCCACGTGGCCACTTCCCCGGTTGGGGTCCGTGTCCACAGCGCGGGATCCTCGACGGTCGACAGTCCGCGGCCGAACTCGAGTCCGTCTTCATGCGCGATTGCCCGAGCGAGAACCCGCACCACGACCCGAGCTTCGTCTTCGGACGGGTGACGCGCCACGCGGAGATCGAGACTCTCGTAGACACCGCGGTCGATGTCGGCCAACTCGATCTCAAAGCGATGAACAGTAGCAGTCAGAGCCATAGTTGCCGGTCCTAGTAGCCGCGGTGGAGCAGCGTGCGTCGCCCGCCCGGGGTTATCAAATGCATGCCGTTGGCGAGCCGCGACAAGCCAAACGTCGCGTACCAGACCGGCGTTGTGCGATCGACCAACGGGTCGGCGTCCAACCGGCGGGATGGCGTCGTGTCGACGTAGCGCCCCGTGACTCGCCAGACCCCACGGTTGTCCCCATAGTCGACAGCCAACGTCGCCAACCAGTTCGTTGCCTCCGGCCCAAGCGAAGCGAGCACCGCCAGTGCTTCGTCCACGCCCGGCGCAACAAGCGTGCTCGCGTTGATTCGAAAGGGAGCTCTGACCAGCGCGTAAGGATTGCGCAGGTGGTCGAACAGCCCATGCAGGCGCGGCAGCATGTGCAGGGTCCGAGACCCGGGTTGCGCAATAGCTTGGGCGGGGATCATGGCGTCAGAGTCAATGGCTAGTTGAGCTTGATGATGCCACCGGTGATGTTCACCGCGCCGGAACCCGCGATGTTGGCCTGGGGCCCCGAAACATCGACCGCCGCAGCAGCTGTCTTCACGGTGCTCCCGCCCGCGGTGAGCGTTGCGGTTGATCCGGCGGAAACGGTCGACGCGGTCTTGCCATCCATCGTCGCGTTGGCGCCTGACATGCTCGCGTCTGCGTTGAGCAAGACCTCGGCGCCATCGGCCGACTTGACCAACGCACTGCCGTCCAGCAGCACCTGCGCGTCCAGTCCGGTCATCTGTGCATTCGCGGTCAGAGTGACGTCTCCCCCCGTGTTGGCCTGCATCTGCGCATCGGCCGTCAACGTCACCTGGGAGTTCTCCTTCGAAGCCATGAGCGCAGAGTCAGGAGACAGCACCACTCGCGAACCGTCTTTCTGCTGCAGCGTGATCTTGTCTGGCTCGATCAGCATGAACGTATCGCCAACCATCATCTTGATGTAGTCGGGAGCCTGTACATCGATGGCCTCGGACGCATCGAGCTTGTACTTGCCGGTGATGTCCATCTGCCCACCCGTGACCGTCTGGCCGTCGCTGGTCGCGGCCCCGGTGATCGTGATCTTCTGCGATCCGGTGATCGTGAGCGTCTCGCTGCCCTCGACGGAGTGGGTCCGGTCCTTGGAGACCGACAGCGACTGATTCCCGCCCACAGAAGTTGAGTCGTTCGCGCCGACCGAACGCGACTGATTGTTGAGGACCTTCTTGTTGAAGTCCTTCTGGGCGTGGACAATGATCTGTTCCTGGCCCGCGGCGTCTTCGAACGTCAGCTCGTTGTAGCCGTCGCCACCCACGCTGGACGAGGTCTTGATCGTGCTCTTGGTTTTTTCGTCCGGTAGCGTGTAGGGCGGCTTGTTCTGCGAGTTGTAGAGCGACCCAACGACGACAGGGTTGTCGGGGTTGCCGTCCACGAACTGCACGACGACTTCCATGCCAACACGCGGGATGAACATCGTGCCCCACTGCGGGCCGGCCCATGGCTGCATGACGCGCATCCAGACGGAGGCACCATTGTCCGCGGGCTGCAACCGGTCGAAGTGAAACTGAACCTTGATTCTGCCGTGAACGTCCGTGTGGATCTCGTCGTCGCTGCCGGCGGCCCCGACCACTTTGGCCAAATGAGGGCCGTACACTTTCGCCCGACTATGCCGTTGCGGCGGCCGAAATTCGTGCGTTTCGGGGATGGCAGTGAACTCATTGCCGTAGCTCGCAGTCGAGCCCCCGCCTTCTGTAGCGGCAGATCCCGAGTGGTTGGCTCGAACAACCAGGAGACCGTGATCCTCCACATCGGCGCGGTGGTACATCTCCAGTTTGAATCGCGTACCGGGCCGAAATCCGGTCACATTCCCGTTGCCGTAAGCGGTCTTGGTCTGGGCCCGATGCTCCTCGAGCACCTGCGTCACCAATGCCGCTCGCTGGTCCAAGCTCTTGCCGTCGAACTTGGCGCCTGGGGCGTCTTCCACCGGATCGTCCGTAATCTGCCGTCGCAAGTCGTGGACGTACAGTTCCTGGTCGTGGTGATTGTGCGTCTCTGTGACGACTGCCTCGCCGACCTCGAACGTCGCCGCGTCCTTGAAGTTGTAGGCCCGCCCGACAACTTTGTTGATATGCCGACGCTGGCGCCACAACACGCCACGCACCGACTCACGATCTGCATCTTCGGGATTGCTCTCGATGATCGGAACCTCCTCGTCCCCCCCCAACTCGACCTCCGGGTAGTCGTTGTTGTTGTCGATGAGGACGAGCATCTCTCGGCGCGCGTCTTCGTCGGGAACGAAGTGGAACGCGATTCCCTCTTCCTCCATGAGTCGGCAGCAGAAGTCGAACGTGGACTCGCGGAACTGGGTGCAGTAATCGCGTGGATTGTACTCGCGCTTCAGAAAGTCGCTCGCATTGAACTCGCGGTTGTACACGGCAAGCGCTTCGCCCAATACGGTCGTAAGAATCTCAACGACGGTCTGCCCCTGAAATATACGAGTATCAACCTGGTCGGCGAGTAGCCCAAATGCGGGGATGACTCGCACCGACGCGTGCATCCGCCCCTGGTCGGGCCCGAGGTCGTCGACTTCGTCGATGATCCCGTAGAACGAATGCATGAGATCGCCGCGCTCGACGAGCAGCTCGCACTCAGCACCGAGCATTTCGTCGATCGGTACCATCTCTCGGTTGCAGATCAGATCGATGTGTATTTCGTAGAGCCGCGATAACTCCGAGGAGATCGAGAATCGCTTCACCAGCCAGTCGATGTCCGGCCCGTTGGTGAGCGTGAAGTCAAACCGTGCTTCGTCGAGTGGCACCCCGCCGCCAGAGACGGCCTCACTCAGCACATCAACCACCTCGACCAGCGCTGACTCAGCCGGTCCATCGCTCGAACTTGATGCTGACTCCGCCAATCCGGCGACGGACTGCGCCGCGGAGGCAGCCTGTTGCACAACCGAAGCGCCTTGCGCCACCGCCTGTGCCGCCTCGGATCCTCCAGTGGCCCCGGCGACTGCACCCGCCGCCCCAACCGTGCTTCCGGCGGCCCCAATCGCGCTCCCAGGATCACCTGACTGAGCCGCTTGAGCCACGGACTGTGCGGCTGTGGCGGAAGCCGTGCCCGCGCGAACCGCAGTCGCAACGTCATCACCCCCCGCCGCGTCGGCGACGTCCGCGGTACCTGTGGCAGCGTCGGTCGCGATCGCCTCTGGAGGGGCACCCTGACTCGCGCCCTCAGCGGCAGAAGCGGCGGCCTGCCCTCCACGTGTTGCGACCTCCTCCGCGTCCGGAGAGTTCGAGTCGCCGTCGTTTTCGTCGGCCATAGGCGGCCGATGTTACGGAACGGCTAGCCCCGTGACCACCACGATACCGGGATCGCCGACAAAGAGGATCTACGGGTCACGGCAAGCGAAGCGCAGTTGAGCCCAGGTAAGACGCGACGACGGTGCCAAGACCCCAGATGAACGGCAATGCCGCGAGCTGGTCGCGCGTCACGACCACGGCCCGCTCCCCCTCGAACACGGGGGCCCGCGCCAGATCGTCCAGCGTCTCGTCAGTCACTTCTGCCTCGAACAGATGGAACTCGTACCGCGTTGGGCCAACGCTCCAAGTACCGACAAGATTCGGGTCTGCTTCGAGCAGTGCCCTCGCGCTCACGAGCGGCAGCTCCTCGCCCAGTTCCCGTGCCAATGCCACTGCGGGCGTCTCGCCGGTTTCACAGGCGCCGCCGAAAAAGCTGTAACCAAGCGGGTATC
>JAESSZ010000008.1 GCA_016763875.1 Nannocystaceae bacterium | reverse complement strand
GGCGAAACACATCCCTCCGTTTTCCCCTTTGCACTCACTCATGGAATCCGGTTTTTATTCGCGGATACAGTTGAGTAAAAACCGCAATCGAAGACTCTAGCAAGACAAAGCGGACAAGCCGAGCGCCTCAGCTGAGGCGCGCGTTTCTGCCAGCAGAGCGAGCGAGTCCCCGATGTGACCCGCTTTGGCCTCAGCGTTTGCTCGCGCCAACGTGTCCCGAAGACGTTCGACTTCTTCACGGTCGGCAGCGACCGGAAGCTCCGCATCCTGCGTGAGCGCATCGTCGTTGGCGCACAGACCGGCCCGCGGGGCTCTGGCTACGTGTCGCGCGAGGCGCCCAGCATTTTCCGACTTGGCCTCGCGTACGACGCCCGCCAACGCGGTCCAGCGCGCACGAACCGAGTGCAGGCAGTTCATGCGGCGGTCAAATGCGCGGTCGGTCAGCGCACCCTTCGTTCGTGCAGTACACGTGTCGGTATAGGCGCCGCGCCACGCATCGCGACTCGAGCCGCCCCAGGCAAGTACCGCGCTCTGGATCTCCTCAGCGGCTGCCGAAGGTAGGGCTTGCAGTGTGTCGGCGGGAATCGTCAGCGCCGCGTCGGCAAGGGCCTCGTCGATCCGCGTCGCGGCGTGGCTGCAGGCAACCTCTGAAGGGTCCTCCAGGACCCACGCGGCAGAGGCAACAACGAGCCCGATCGAGGCAGCTGCGATCAGTGATCTCGGCCGCCTGCGGGACGAGATCACGATTGCACGGAGCAACGCCGACATCGATGGCCAACGATCGCCGGGTTTCGCGGAGAGGCCCCGGAGAAGCACTGAGCGTAGCCAGCGAGGAGTGGAATCGTCTTTCGGCGTTGGCAGCAGGTTGCGCTGCATCTTCGCCGCGCGCATCTTCTTGAGGCTCGAGGTCGTGAATACGGTGTCGCCGCGAAGTGCCGCGAGGAACGCGAGACAAAAACTGTATTGGTCGGCCTGGGCCCCGATGGCATCGCCAGCGAGTTGCTCGGGCGCCATGTAGCGGGGGGTCCCCATCACGGTTCCTTCTATCGTCAGTCGAGTCAACGGTGCCGAGTCGCGCACGTCCCCTGTGCTGCCTTGGGGGCCGTTGGAGGGCCCATGATCGGTGCTCCCCGTGCCTCGCATCGCAGCGAGGCCGAAATCCAAGACCTTGACGTCACCATCGCCACCCACGATGACGTTGTCGGGCTTGAAGTCCCGGTGGACAATATCGCGAGCGTGCGCCGCCGCGAGACCCCGCCCGGCGGCCACGAACACCCTGATGCGTTCGCCAGCCGATCGTGAGGTGCGCAACCATCGCGTGAGGGACAGCCCCTCCAGCAGTGCCATCACGATGAACTGCGACTTTTCGTCGTCGTACGTGCCCGCGTCGAAGATCTCCACCACGTTGGGATGGGAAAGTTGAGCGAGGGCGCGTGCCTCGAGCACAAACCGCTGTGTGGCGGTCTGACTGCGGCGATGCCCCTGCACGAGCTTGATCGCGGTCATGCGTTTCAGGCTCGGGTCCCAGGCCTTGAACACGACACCACGGCCCCCGCGGCCGATCTCGTGTTTGATCACGTAGCGCGCGAGGGCGGTTGGGGGCGTGAACCCGGAATTCTTGGACGGATCGGTGACTCGGGCCCCGTAACCGCGCGCGGTCGACTCTTCCTGCGAGTCGCGAGGGTTGTCCACCGAGTCCGCCGCCATGGCCTATCGATTGTACCGCGCAGCAGCCATGCCTCCGCGAAATCCCCCGCCGGACCTCGACGTCGTCCAGCTACTGGATGGAGGTGCAGTCCACGGGGCAATCTCGCCGAAGATGGGCGTATTTTCCGAGTTGGTGCGGTTTGGCCCACACACCCCGCCCCAAGTCGCCTCCGCGCGCGTGGGTGACGCCAAGCGAGCGAGACATCCCAGCGATATCTCGCTCGCATCGTCGGCGGCAGCTTGCGCCGCGGGCACTGGCGTGATTGCTTGCACCGCACGTGATCTCACCCTTCGAGGACCCACGCCTGCAACGGGAGTTTTCGCCCAACGCCTGGACACGTGGTCAACACTATTTCCGTGATGGTCACGTCGGTGCGGTGCAGTGGTCCACCACGACCTCGGCGTGGCAGGCCTTAGTTCATGGCACGGAGGCTGAACCCTACGAGGTTGTCGTTCGGGTGTGGGAGGACAAGGGTGTCCATCTCTCGGGCACGTGTACCTGTGCGTCCGCGCCGCCGTGCAAACACCAAGCTGCCGTCCTGTGCGCGCTGAGAGAGTATCGCCCGGTGCCTGGCGCGGCGCCGAGCAAGCGGACGCGGAGCCAGGTTCGGGAGAAGAGAGATCCTGGCGAGGACCTGGTGGCGCTGCGCGGTTGGACGCAGGCCCTTGCGGACGACGGTCCACCACCGCAGGAAGTGGCCGGTTCCACGAAGCAACTGATCTACATGTTGGAGGTTCGCGTGCCGACGGCCGGTGGTCCGAGTCGGTTGGTGATCGAGGCGCGGTCCGTGTTTGTGCGCAAGAGCGGCGAGTTGGGCAAGAGCGCGCCCTACGACATGCGGTTTGCGGTTAGCGGCTACGGGGACGTTGCAAAGTACGTCTCGGACTACGACCGACTGCTGTGGTTTCGGCTCACGCGGCTCCGTTCGGACTTTCGCTACGCCTCGCCGCAAGATCCTGGGTTTGGTCGCGATCCCCACGCCACGCGCCTCTTCCTCGATTTTGTGGAAACTGGCCGCTGTCACATTGGCGACCCCATGACACCGCCGCTGTGTGTCGGCGAGCCTCGTCAGGCCCGGATTGAGTGGCGCACCGACGACTCCGGACGTCAGCGGCTCGCCGTGCTGATGAGCGTCGAGTCGGAGGAGTATCAGGCGGACGGGGATGCACCCACGACGGAAGATGCCCCCGCGGAAGATGCCGCAGCGGAAGATGTCCCCGGGGAAGATGCCCCCGGGGAAGATGCCCCCGGGGAAGATGCCCCCGGGGAAGATGCCCCCGAGGAAGATGCCCCCGAGGATGCGGTTCCTATGGTGGAAGCGGTCGTGCTGCCGTTGTCGCCGCTGTACTACTTCGAGGCCAGCACGGGGAAGACCGGTCCGTTGCGGCTCGATCTCCCGGAGCGGCTAGCGGACGCTTTGGTGGACCTCCCGGTGCTGGAACCGGAAACCGTAGAGCAACTGCCACCGGATCTTGTCGAGTGTTTGGACGAACTGGGGGTGCCGCGGCCGACGCATCGCCCGATCCAATGGCAGCCCGATGTTGACCCTGCGCCGCGACTTTGGCTGGGCGTCGACCCGACTCGCGATCCCGGTCGTGACGGTCTTGCGCATGTGCAGGCGGTCGTGTCGTTTGACTACGGCGCGGTACGGGTGGAGTTCGGCCCAAACTACGAGGACGACGGCGAGGACGCAGCCTTGGTGGTTGGCCTCGAGGTCCTCAAGGCCACGCGCGATGTGGCCGCCGAAGGGGAACGTCTGGCAGAGTTGGGACCCATCGGCATGACCGTGTCCTACGACCCTCCCGCGGTGACGCTGTCGGGGGGGCTGGGGTGGACCGGGTTCCGCGAGCATGCGGTCCCTCAGTTGCGCACCGCAGGGTGGACGGTGGACATCGAAGAGGACTTCCCAGTCCAGGCGCTCGGCGATGGCGAGTGGTACATGGAGCTGTCGGGTCCCGAGGGAGACTCCGAGGTCGCAGGCGTCGACTGGTTCAGCCTAGAGCTTGGCGTCGAAGTCGAGGGGGTGCGAGTCAATCTACTTCCAGCGGTGGTCGACGCGATTCGCAGCGGACGGCTCGAACGCGACCGGATCAGTGTCGATGCCAAGGAGATCCCACTCCGGCTAGCGGACGGGCGTTGGGTCTCGTTGCCGAGTGAGCGCCTCTCCAAGATCTTGGACACGCTGGTCGAGCTGTTCGACGACCGACTGCTCGCCGACGGTCGTTTGCAGATGACCGCCGCGGACGGTGGCCGCTTACTCGCACTCGACGGGTTTGCTTGGCACGGCGACTCCACCTTGAAAACGCTGGCCGAGCAGCTCACCCACAAAACACCTCTACCTTCGATTGCCGCGCCCGAGGGACTCAAAACCGAGCTCCCCGACTATCAGCTCTCGGGGCTGCAGTGGCTGGGACTGCTGCGAGAGCACGGTTTCGGCGGCGTGCTGGCCGATGACATGGGCCTGGGCAAAACGGTCCAGACATTGGCGCACCTGCTCGTCGAAAAGAACGCGGGCCGACTCGACCGACCGTGTTTGGTCGTGGCGCCGCGGACAGTTCTGCACAACTGGATCCGCGAGTGTGAGCGGTTCACGCCCGGGCTGAGTTGCGCGCTCTTCCATGGACCGGACCGCGGAGACTTGAACGACGATGACATGCCGGACGTGGTTGTCACGACGTACGCGCTGCTCCACCGTGACGAGCAGTTGTGCGCCCGTCAGTGGCACATTGTCGTTCTCGACGAGGCGCAAGCGATCAAGAACCCACAGACTGCCGTCGCTCAAGCCGCGCGCACCCTCGATGCGCGTCAGCGTCTGTGCCTCACGGGCACGCCGATGGAGAATCACCTCGAGGAGTTGTGGTCGCTGCTCACGTTCTCGACCCCAGGGCTGCTGGGTTCTCGTCGGGAGTTCTCGCGATTCTACCGCGGCCCGATTGAGCGCCAGGGAGACTCGCGTCGTTTTGCCGCGTTGTCCGCTCGAGTTGCGCCGTTCTTGCTCCGACGCACGAAGGCTCAAGTCCTTTCGGATCTTCCACCCAAGACCGAGTCGATCTTGACGGTGCCACTGGGTCCCAAGCAGCGCGATTTGTACGAATCGGTGCGCATGACCATGGAAAAGCGTGTCCGCGACGCGCTTCACGAGCGTGGTTTGGCCAGGAGTCAGATCGTCGTTCTGGATGCGCTGCTCAAACTGCGCCAGGTCTGCTGTCATCCATCGTTGGTCAAGACCGAAATGGCACGGCGTAGCGGGGCGGGGAGCGCCAAGACCGATCGTCTGATGGAGCTACTCACGGAGCTACTCGCGGCGGGTCGACGGACGATTATCTTCAGTCAGTTCACCAGCATGCTGGACGTCATCGGACATCAGCTAGACGCGGCGGACATCCAGCACCAGAGAATCACAGGTAAGACCCGCAAACGACAGGAAGTCGTCGACGCGTTTCAGGCCGGCGGGTTTCCTGTCCTGCTGGTTTCACTGAAAGCGGGTGGGACGGGGATCAACTTGACCGCGGCAGATGTCGTGATTCACTACGACCCGTGGTGGAACCCTGCCGTTGAAGAGCAGGCGACCGACCGCGCGCATCGCATCGGTCAGACGCGTCCGGTCACCGTGTACCGCCTCGTTTGCGAAGGTACCGTCGAGCAAGGGGTGCTCGCGTTGCAGGATCGCAAGCGAGCGTTGACGGATGCACTTCAGCGCGCCGCGGAGACTCGCGCCGCGGCCGGCTTGCGGCTCGCGCCCGCAGACGTCGAGCTATTGCTGGCGCCGATCGATTCGGCTGACTAGCAGCTATCGCCGTGCCGCCGAACGACGTCGACGGATCAGCACCGTGAACAGGAAAGCGGTGAGCCATAGTGGGGTCTGCCGCGACGGCGTTTGCGAGCAACCGCATCCGTCGTCGTCGCCGGCCTGTCCGCCGCCGCCGTCTGAGCTGCCGGTGCCATCACCGCTTTCCGCTCCATTGTCTCCGCCGTCGGGTCCACCGCCGTCGGGTCCGCCACCGTCGGGTCCTCCGCCGTCGGGTCCACCGTCTGCCGAACCGGTGCCGTCGGCGCCGCTGTCGGGGCCTGCATCGTCGTCGCTGCCGTCTGCACCGTCGCTACCGCCCGAGTCGTCGCCTGGTTCGTCGTCGACGATCCTCGTGACGTCGATGTCGTAGAAGTTGAACCCAGCTTGGTCGGCCGGCCGGGTCACGATGAAGTACGCGCCTGCTCCCAACGGGTCGGCGACGGCCATCACGCCACCGTCGGTTGGGGAAGTCTCGCTGACGACGGTGCCGCTGTCGTCGACGATCTCTAGTTCGACCTCGCCGCACTCGCTCATGAACGCGATGTCTGCTTCGATGGCGCCGGGCCCGGGCAATGTAACCCTCACCACGTCGTCGTCGGCTGCAATCAGTTCTTGAACGGCGTCCAGGACGGCGGGCATCGCCATGTCAAGGTTGTCGTCTTCTTCCTGGTCATCATCGGCAAGCCCTACGACATCGAGATTGCCGGTCGTCGGGTTGTCGTTGAAGCAAGTGATCCCGCAGAGATCCTTGTCGACCTCGACCTGAGCGTAGAACTCCAGCTGGCCGACTCCGTCCCGCATCCCCATCGCGCTGCAGTCGAACTCGGCTTCGTAAGTCGTTTGTGCCGCGTCGTCGGCCGTCAGCACGATCTCGTTGGTCCAGACCAGGTCGTTGAAAACGACGTCGTCTTCGTAAAGCGAGACCGTGATGGTGTCGTCCTCGGTGAACTCCACGAGCATCGTATCGATCTCTATTTCGATGCGACACCAGACCAACGGATCCGATGTGATCAACGTGTCGAGCATGGTGAGCGTTAGCGAGGCGTCGTCCTCGGTACCGCTGTCGCTTATCTCTGTTGGCAACGCGTGCGCGACACTCGTTGTCACGAACATCGCCAGTAGACCCATGCCCAACCCAAGTCTGCAGTTCACGATGCTGATGCTAGCAGGGAATGGTCGCGGCCAGGCACGTTGCGGTGCGTTCGCCTGCTGTATCGTACGCGAGTGTCGGGCCAACTGACGGCAGCCCTCGCACGAGAGATCGAACGACACGTCGGTCCAATCGACGAGGTCGAACCACTGGGCCACGCAAGTCAGGCCGAGGTTTGGTCCTTGCGCCTTCGATCCGGGGAGCGCGCCGTGGTGAAGCGCCCCCACGACGCCGCGAGCTTCGGTCGTGAAGCAAATGCGTATCGGACCTGGGTGTCTCAGCTAGGGCGGTATGCGCCCACTCTGCGCGCGCAACTCGATCCCCCGGTGAGCGCGTTTGTGCTGGAGTGGATCGACGGGGTCGCGGCCACTGACGCGAGCCTCAATGGCGCGATGCGCCGTGCCATGCATCGCGAGGGTGGTCGCGTGTGTCGCCTGCTGGCTGAGCTTCCCTGCCCAGACTCAGATCCGATGGCGCTCACTGACGCACTGGTTGCGCGTATGGCTGGATGGTGTCGCCGAGGCGAATTGCTGCTGCCAGCGACGACGTTGGACGCGGTGCGAGAGGCCTTCGATGCTTCAGCGTTCCACGGCGTTCGTCGCGTGTACGCCCATCGCGACTTCTCCCCGTGGAACTGGCTCATGGTGCGTGACCCCGCCCTGCGCCTCGTGGTGGTCGACTTTGGTCAAGCGCGGGCGGACGCGCCATTGACCGATCTGATGAAGCTCTGGGGCCGGCCGTGGGTCGAGGACGAGCGTACGCGTGTCGCCTTCTTCGAGGGGTTTGGACGCGGACTCACCGACCACGAGGAGCACCAACTGCGACAACTGACGATCTTGCATGGCGTGGCGTCTGCGGTCTGGGGCCGCGAACACCAGGCCCCGCAATACGCATTGATCGGGGATGCGGTCCTGCGCCGGGTTCTCGATCGGTAGGGACGAGCTACGGCAGCGTGTCGTGCAAACGTCGCGTGACCGTTCGCTCATCGTCCGGCACGGCGTTCACAAGCGACTCCAGTGACTGGCCGTCGTCCATCGGCCAGGCCTTCAGGAGATCGGCCAGAGGACGGAGGACGAAGTCGCGTTGCCGAGCGCGCGGATGGGGCACCTGCAGTCCGTCTTCGTCGATGACTTGCGAGTGCCATCGCTCATCGCGCCACGCAAACCACAGGAGTACGTCCAGGTCCAGCGTGCGCGCCGCCCAGCGCTCGAGTCGCGTGCGCCCGTGGTCGGTTTCAACCGCAAGCAGCGCCGAGAGGAGTTCGCAAGGTCGCAACGTTGTTGTTAGTTCGGCGACGGCATTGAGAAACGGTTCGGACGAGGGCCCAACAGCACGCGTCTCGTAGACCGCCGAGACGCGACGAACCGTGGTTTGCGGCACAGCGTCGTCGTTGACGGCCGCGATCGCGCTGCGCAACGTGGCCAAGCGGTCACCAATGTTGCCGCCGAGGCCAATGAAGACACGGGCTTGGCCGTCGGTCATTGTCCCGAGTCGGCGGGCGTGGGTGGACTGCCGTGGTCGGGACGCTTTCCCGGCATCGGCGGTGCTCGTCGAAGTGGCTGCGGCTCGATCACCACTTGTCCGCTGTGGCCCTGAGCTTCCGCGGACTCGTAGGGAACCACGAAGTCGACCGCCAGGGCTTTGCGCGCGCCCAGGCGTAGGACGCCCGTCAATGTGTGGGGCTCGGGCACTTGCTGTGGCTCGTCGAGCTCTGCGGCGGAACTGGGAAGTTCGTTGACGTGCGGCAGTTTCACTTCGGCGTGCCCCTGCGCGTCGGTGGTCGCGGTCGTCTTCCAGTCGCCCACAATGAACTCCACGGTGCGTCCCGCGGCCGCGAGCTCGGGTTCGTCACAGGCGGCGGCCTCGCCTACGTGGACCCGATAGGCGTCGGTCGTGCGGACCTCGTCGCGCGAACGGGCCAGATCGTAGACACCAGCGCCCAGAGGCACGGCCGAGAGCGCGGTCAGGATCCCGCCGAGCCGATACCCGGCCTTGGTGTCCCGAACCCGCTCACCGTCGGCGTTGAGAGCGGGCTGGCCAAACAACTCCGGTCGGATAAGCGCGGTGAGACCAGCGGCCAACAGCACCCCGCCCACACCGAACTCCCAGTAGACCGCGCCGCCGCTGCTGCGGGTGATCCTCTCGACTCGAACAACCGGATCGTGACGAAGCACAGCGCATCGTTTTGTCGCATAAATCTCGAACGCGATCGCATCGCCTCGTTGCGTCCAGGCGACCGTGGCCCCGCGTGCGGTTATGGCGGCGGCAGGGGGGCCCAAGACGAGCGCTGGCGCGTCGTCCTTCGCGATGATCTCCACTTTGCTCGTCGTTTGGATCTGCGCGCAACCGCCGGTCAGCACGGCTGCGAGCGTCACGGCACGGCGAGCATGGCTCATCGGAGAATCTCGACCGGCATCCCGAGTTGTTCACCGACCATGCGGCTCAGCGTCTCAAACAGCTCATCACCGGTCTTGTGCGCGACCCAGGTCTCGCTGCTTTCCTGGTAGTCGAAATGCCAGGCGGTCCGGTTGGCCGCCATCCAGATCTGGGTGGCGGCACCGTGTGCGTTGATGATGAACGTCGTGCCGTCGGAGAACTCCAACGTCAGTACATCGCCGCCGAGGTCGACGTCGAGGTCATCGTGCTCAAGGTCGCCTAGCGCACCGTCGAGAAGCTCGAGGGTCGCCGACGAGAGTGTGGAGAAGTTTGCTCGGTTCATTGCTCTGCATCTTCCGTTGGAGGACGGCCGAGGTACTTCTTCGCCTCTTCCTCGGTCAACTCGATGATCTCTTGTTTTGTGCCGTCGGGCATCTCGATCACGCGCTTGTGCGAGTCTGGAATGGCGTCGAGACCCGCGGGAGCCTTCGCGCTCTCGGTGTTCTCGTTCTTGGCTTTCCAGGTCTCGATCCCCTGGTACCCGAGGTAGCCGATGAGGCACGTAGATCAGCAGCCGAATGACGACGGCTTTTCGCGGCCAATTCATGACGCGGACCTTACCCGATCTTGGTCACGGAACCGACTCAATCTCGACCGTCCGCAGCACGCGCGCCTCGACGAAACCCCCTTCGGCCAGGTCTGCGGGGTATGGCGAGCGGAGGACACGTCGGAGGTTGTAGAACGCTGCGCAGGGCCCCGGGGTTTCGCTGGTCACCGCGCCCGCTGGGATCGTCCACTGACCACTGTCGGGGACGGGAACTCCCACGCGCGTCTTGTAGTGGTGTTCGCCCTCCTGGGTCACGACGCACAGGCCGTAGCCGACGTCTTCCTCCACACTGACGAGCATCTCGCTTCCTTCAACCGTGGGGGACCACATCAATGTGAGGTCTTCCGAGCGTGGGACCGTCTGGCCGTCGTCTGGTGCGGTGACGGAGAACGAGGGGGGACGGGACACCCTGACTTCGACTTCGTCCTCGCCGTTGCGTTCGAGCACGAAGGCAACCTCAGGCGGCGTGTCGAGCGGCAGGGTGACGGAGTACACGATGCGGTCCCCCTTCTCGGTCACTGTCGGAGACTCGCCGCCGATCGTGAGTGTTTCGGAGTCGCAGACTTGCAGCGGGTTGGGGAGACCGGTGCGGTCGCCGGACTCGAAGTCGATCTCGGCTCTCAGCTTCACGCCGTTGTCGACGACGATCGCCACCAGCGACAGGGCGTCGTTTGAGACTGAGCAGGTGTCCGCGGTCTCTTGGTCGCAGCCGGTTGACGCGAGCACGCCAAACGCGAGCACGCCAAACGCTACCGGGCTCGCAGTTGAGAAGAAGCGTGTCATCAAAACGGTTGGGCGACGGCCATGATCACGATGACGATCATCGCGACCGTCGGAACCTCGTTGATCAGTCGACACTGCTTGGAGCTGAGGGTGCAGGTGCCTGCGGCAAGGTCGTGCCGGACCTTACCCGCGTAGAAGTGATAGCCGAACAGAAACACGAGCATCAGCAGCTTGGTGTGGAACCAACCCGAGCGCATGTAGCCCTGCATGTTGAGCGAAAACAGCCACACCCCAAAGACGCTTGTGAAGACCATGCCGGGCCAGCAGATCGCTCGGTACAAGCGCCGCTCCATCACCTCGAAGAGCTTCGTTGCCTCTGGCTTTTCGGCGTTTTCTACGTGGTAGACGTAGAGCCGAAAAATGTACGCTAGGCCCGCGAACCACGCGATGGCGCCGATGATATGCAGCGCACGGAGCCAGTCGTAGGTCACCGCGTCAGGGTAGCAGCGCTACGTGTATTCGCGCCGCAGCGGGAAAAACGTCCCGCTCGAGCATGTGTGGATACAAACGACACGGATTCGGGGTAGCTTAGCCCGCCGAATCACTCGCGGGACGCGGGGCAGCCGCGGTGCAATGGCACAAAGCAACTCAGACTCGCGAGCCGGAGCGCCGATCGGCCAAATTCCGATCCGGCGGGTGTCGCGAGCCGCGCTCGAAGCTGAGAACAGTCCCAGCCGCGTCGCCCAGGGCAATCTGATGAATCGCCTGGTTCCCTACCTCGACTTATTCCCGCGTCTTCAAGACGCAGAACTCGCACGATTGACGGGGGTTCCCGAGGAGACGGCCCGTGCGTTGCGGAAGCAAGTTGACGCGGTGAGCCACGCGCTCGTTCGCTATGTCGATCTGCTGCCCCGACTGCGGGATGCCGAGCTTATCCGGCTGACCGGTGCGAGTGCGAAGACCATCCGATTTTGGCGTTTGTGCCAACCTAGATCTGCCGCCTCGGCGGCGCCGCGGCAACCGCAGCAGCCCGGATCGAAAGGGACCGGTGAGTACGCGGCCGCGACCAGGAGTGCTCCTTCTGGGAGCGTACGACCGGAGCGTGCCGCCGTGTCTGAGCCAGCGTCGGCCCCAGCGGCTCGCGCGGTGCCGGAGCAGGCGGCACGTCCAGCTCCAACGCAACCGTCGCTCGCGCGGTCTGCCTCTGACACCGACCTCGGAGTTCGCGGGGCACCGTTCCCCGGCTACGATCAGGACGCGAGCAATGCTGCGGCTCTCGACGACAACTCAGAGGGGATCTTCCTCGGTCTGGATCTGCCCGAGACGGGTTCACACAACCCGACCTAAATCGGTTTGATCGTCTCGGTCGGCAAGGGGGGCAGGGTCTCAAGATACTTCGTGCCCGCCCCGGTATTGAAGATGACGATCTCATCGTCGGCGCTGAGCCAGCCCTGCTCTTTGAGCGCTCGGACGGCGGTCACGCACGCCCCACCCTCTGGGCAAGCGTTGATGCCCTCGAGCTGGCCCAGAACCAGCATATCGGCGAGCAACGCTTCGTCGTCCACGGCGACCGCGGTGCCGTTGGTCTCGCGTAGCGCCGCGAGCATGAGGAAGTCGCCCACGGCCCCTGGCACACGCAGACCATAGGCGCGGGTGGTCGCATTTTCCCATGGCACCGCGTGTTGGGCCCCAGCTTCGAAGGCACGCACTACAGGTGCGCATCCGGTGGACTGTACGCTCACAAAGCGAGGCCGCTTGTCCGAGTCGATCCAGCCGAGTCCGGCCAACTCAGCGAATGCCTTGTGCATGCCGATGAGACCAGTACCGCCGCCGGTTGGGTAGACGATGACGTCCGGCAACCGCCAGCCCAACTGCTGCGCCAGCTCGAGCCCCATCGTCTTCTTGCCTTCGATGCGATACGGCTCCTTGAGCGTCGAGACGTCGAAAGCGCCCAGGGCCTCGCGCCGTGCTGCGACCACCTTGCCGCAGTCGTTGATGAGTCCCTCCACGCGCACCAGATTTCCGCCGTACGCGATTACCTCTTGTTGGGTGATCACGGGCGTGTCGGCGGGCACAAACACATGGCATGGCTTGCCAGCACGGGCGCTGTAGGCCGCCAGAGCCCCGCCTGCGTTACCTGCTGAAGGGATGGCAAAGGCCTCGGCGCCCAAGTGGGTGGCCATCGTGACCGCGGCGGAGAGTCCTCGTGCTTTGAACGACCCGGTTGGGTTACCGCTCTCGTCCTTGACCCACAGTTTGGGAAGACCGAGTTCGCGTCCCAGGCGAGCCGCCGGGAGCAGTGGGGTGTCACCTTCGCCCAAGGTCACCGGGGACTGCGTCAGTGGTAGCGGCAGAAGCTCCGCCCAGCGCCACATACCCGGCGGGCGAGCTGCGACCTGATCACGGTCGACCGCGCCTCGTATTCCTTCCAGATCGTAGCGGCACAAGATCGGCTTGCCGGCCGGCGAGAGGTTGAGCAAGCGATCGCGGGGGAGCGTGTCGCCGGTCGCGGAGCAGTACAGTTCGGTGAGGAATGTGTCGGGCATCTTTTACGTCCCTGGGGTGTGGCCGAACATCGCGATGTGCAGTCGTTGGCCGAGAGCGAAACCGTGCTCGCGGCACGGAGCCGCGAGTGCGCGATAGTCAGGGGAAAGGCGTGCGGGATCAATGCACTCGGGCATGAGTAAGACCCGTTGCCGAAGCGTCGCTGGTACGGGCAACGCATCAACCATGGCCAGTACTTCTTCAAGGTCCGCGGCGAGACCGGCCACCTCCCGCGCTCGAACCACAAATTTCAGTTGCCAGGGATGAGCGGCCATCAACGCGGCTACGACCTCCGGCTGCCAGCGCAGCGCCTCGTGCTTGGGGGCCCGCTCGAGGTCGCGTTGATACGGAGTCGAGTTCGCCATCTTGGGGCTCAGCGACACAAGGTCGCAGTGGAGCCCCTCCACCAAGAGCGTGCCCGCGGTCTCAAAGGTCACGTGGTGGCCCGCTTGGCCCAGGCGTTGCGACAGCTCGGCTACGTTGGGTTGGAGGAGTGGCTCCCCACCGGTAATCACGACATGTCGCGGGCCTTGTTCGCAAAACGCCACCAGGTTTTCGACGGTGTCCCACTGCCCCTGGGGCGACCACGATGTCCGCTCCGAGTCGCACCACGTGCAGCGCAGGTTGCACCCCGTCAGCCGCAAGAAGGAACTCGGTGTCCCGACCAGCAGGCCCTCGCCCTGTAGCGAGACGAAGCGCTCGTTGACTCGCAGCCGCATCACCTCTGTTTTAGCTGCCTGGCGGCTGCGTTCACAGGCGCACGTGCTAGTGTCCGCGGCCCATGGAGAGCCCACGACGTCGAATCG
>JAESSZ010000066.1 GCA_016763875.1 Nannocystaceae bacterium | reverse complement strand
GTTGGCGTGCCCGCCTACGAGGGCGTGCGTCACCCGAGCATGGAGTCCATGTACGAATACGGGGCCCGGGCCGGCGTTTGGCGACTTCTGCGACTGTTCGAGGAGCGGCAGCTCCCCCTGACCTGCTTCGCGGTCGGGATGGCGATGCAGCGCAACCCCGATCCTATCGCCGCCATGGTCGCCGCCGGGCACGAGATCGCGAGTCACGGCTGGCGTTGGATCGACTACCAGTTCGTTCCCGAGGCTACGGAGCGGGCGCACATCCAGCGGGCAATCGCCGTGCACACCGAGATCGTGGGCACGCGACCTCTAGGATTTTATCAGGGTCGCACCAGCCCGCAAACGCGGCGCCTGGTGGTCGAGGAAGGTGGGTTTGTCTACGACGCAGACTCCTACGCCGACGACCTGCCCTACTGGGACCGCGAGCACGAAACACCGCAGCTGGTGGTGCCCTACACGCTCGACGTCAACGACATGCGTTTCTCGAGCCCAGCCGGCTTCGGTAGCCCGGACCAGTTCGAGACCTATCTGCGCGACACATTCGATCAGCTCTACGCCGAGGGAGACACCGGAGGCCGAATGATGTCGGTGGGACTGCACTGCCGCCTCGCAGGAAAACCCGGCCGCGCGCGGGCTGTGGCGCGGTTCCTGGACTATCTGATGAGCAAGGACGCCGTGTGGATCTGCCGCAGGATCGACATCGCGGAGCACTGGCGCGCACGTTTCCCTGCGTGAACTCTGCGTAAAAATGGAGAGGCCGCCAGCTCGCGCGATCGCGGGCTGACGGCCATTCGGTCCCCGATCCTAGCCGAGTTCGGGCATGACCTCGACGAGCTCGTAGGCCTCGATACGATCGCCGTCCGCCAGGCCGTCAAAGTCACGCACGATGACCCCACATTCGTAGCCCTGCCCGACACGCGTCGCGGCCTCTTTGTGGGTCCGTAGCGACTGCAGCGAGCCCTCGTGCACGACGGTCCCGTCCCGAGTCACGCGGATCTGAGCCGCCAGCGTGACCGCACCTTCGGTCACGCGACACCCTGCCACGATACTGCCGTTGGACAATCGGAACAGCCGTCGAACCTCCAGCGTTCCCAAGGCCTTCTCGTGGATGACGGGGTCCAACATGCCGATCATTTGCTCGCGAACCAGGTCGACCAACTCATAGATCACCTGGCGGGTCTCGACGGTCACGCCATCGCGGCGCGCGGCATCCATCGCCCGACGCCCCGATTTGACGTTGAACCCAAGGACCAAAGCGCCCGCGGCCGCCGCCATGCGGATGTCACCGTCGCTCACCGGACCCAGACGCGCATCGACAACCTGCACCTCGACACCTGGCACGACCAGCGATTCGAGCACACCTCGCACGGCCTCCAGCGATCCGGTGACGTCGCCCTTGAGCAGCACGGCAAGCACCTTGGTCGACCGACGACGACGGAATGCTTCGATGTCCACGACATTGCTGGGCGTCATCGCCTGACGGGTCCGCGCGCAGCGATGCTCGGTGATACGCCGGGCCGCCGCATCGTGCTGGACCACCACGGCGTGCTCACCCACGCCAACCGGCGCCTGAAGTCCGACCACGGTCACTGGAGTCGAGGGACCGGCGGTTTCGATCGCAGTGCCGCTATCGTCCAGCAGTAGGCGCACGCGGCCCCAGGTCTCGCCCACGACCATGATATCGCCGACTTTCAGGGTGCCGTCTGCGACGATCAGCGTGCACGTCGGGCCGTAGCCTTTGCGGATCCGGCCTTCGATCACCACCCCGTGCGCGCGGCCCTGGCGGGGCGCCTGCAGTTGCATCTGCTCGGCCCGCACAAGCACGGTCTCGAGCAGTGCATCGATGCCCTCCCCCGTCTTGGCGGAGATCGGGCACACGGGCGAGTCCCCGCCCAGCGCTTCGTCGACGACGCCATGGGCCATCAACTCTTGGACGACGCGTTGGCGAGCTGCCCCCGGCTTGTCCATCTTGTTGAGCGCAACCACAATCGGAACACCTGCGTCACGGGCGTGTTTGATCGCCTCAATAGTCGTCGGCATCACACCGTCGTCGGCGGCCACGACCAATACGACGATGTCGGTCACCTGCGCGCCGCGAGCACGCATCGACTCGAATGCCTCGTGCCCTGGCGTGTCGAGGAACACGATGTCCCCCGCGGGCAACGCCACCCGGTACGCGCCGATGTGCTGAGTGATGCCGCCCGCCTCACCCACCGCGACCGTGGCGTTGCGAATCTTGTCCAAGAGCGACGTCTTGCCGTGATCGACGTGCCCCATCACCGTCACAACGGGCGCACGCGGGAGCCTTGGCGCGTTACCAATCCGGAGGGTCAGGCTCTCCTCATCGAAACCGACATCGCACACCCGCCATCCGAATGCCGCGGCCAAGGTACGCGCGTCCTGTGCTTCGAGCAGGGACAGCGGTCGAAGCGCTTCGAGCCCGAGCGTCCACCCCTTGCGGACCACCTCGCCCGCGGTCTCGGACATGGCGTGGGCGAGATCGCCGACACGAATCGCGCCGTTGACCTTGACCACCCGATGCTCCTCGCGCATCTCAACGGCGGTATTGGCTCGTGTGCGACGACTGCGGCGCTGCTTGTTGCTGCGCATCGCGTTGCGGCGATTGGCAAAACGCAGCCGAGCTTCTCGCTCGTTACGCAGCGTGGCCCGCCCGGCTGTTGCGGCGACGATACGCCGGCCCGTCTTGCCGCGGGTCGTCTTGCCCCGAGTCGTCTTGCCTCGAGCCGTCCTGCCCCGAGTCGTCTTGCCCGCGCGAGTCCCCACCGCGGTCTTGTTACGCACCGGGACCTTGATAAAGCCCAGAATCTTCGGCTCGCTCCTGCGGGTCGTGCCAACGATGACACCGTCCTCGTTGCGAACGACCTGGCGCGGCACCGGGACCTTCTTCGCTGGCTGCTTAATCGAAGAGCCCAAGGCTGCAATCTCTGGGATTGAAGACTTGGGCTCTTCGCCGACCTTAGGACGGCGTACTTGATTGGGGCGTGGCTGGGTACGCGTGTTTTTTGTGCGAGAGTCTTTCAATAGTCACCTTCCGGGTTGGGGTTTGATTTTTGGCCTCCTTTCGGAGCGAGGCTTCCATGAAGCGGCAGCCACGATCTCAATGTGTGCACGATTGCGTCGATGTCAAGGGGGACCGCGTCGCGAGTCACGCGATCGCGGTACACTCCCAACATGCATTGCAGACGTTTTTTGGGTTTATTCATTTTCCTTGTGGGTTGCTCGGACGATGCTGGATCCGGGGACGGTGCGGGCACGGCGGACTCAGGCGCGACCACGGCAATGACGACCGCCGCGGGTTCCGACGGCGGCACTTCGAGCGGACCGGGCGGAGACACAACGGTCGCGGGGGCGACCGGCGGTAGCGGAAGTAGCAGCGGGTCGGAAGCGACGACCGACGCCTCGAGCACCACCGCGCGCGGTGGTTCCGGCAGCGAGACAAGCGCCAGTTCCAGTGGCGAGGAAAGCAGCAGTGGCGGCAACGCTGTGGGCTTCATGCCGTGTTTCGACAACAACCCGCAGATGGCGTGCCCCGACGGGCTCACGTGTTTTCCGAGCAGCTGCTGCTTCGGCTCGGGATTTTGCATCCCGGACGACCTCGCGACATGTGGCGGCTTCGCGGGGACACAGTGCCCCGACGGACTGGCGTGCGTCAGCGACCTTTGCATCGCGGTCGGTGTGGGCGCTTGCATGCCCCAGGACGTGACCACCGAGGTGTGCGAGGAACAGCAGGCTTGTTGGGGCGCCTGCCAGCAGGACTGAGTTGCGTGGTCAACGACCGATAGAGTCTGACGTCGCCGGGGCCCGGCGGCGGTCAGCAGCTGCGCGGGACTGACGACGGTACGCCGTGGGCGTCATGCCCAGGTCGCGACGAAACATCCGCCGTAGTTGCGTGCCATCGGTGTGCCCCACACGCAGTGCGACCTCACCGACCGGCAAGTCTGTCGCCTCAAGCAGTTGCGTCGCGACCTCAAGGCGAATCGCCTGGACAAACCGATGGGGGGAATGCTCCGTCGCGCTGCAGATCCTCCGGACCAACGTGCGATGGCTAACCCCCAGCGCGCGCGCGAGCTCCGGCATGGTGAAAGGCCGCGAGAGTCGACGACGGACCCACGCTTCCGCGCGCTCGACCAAGGCGGAGTGCCCGCCGCACCTCGGTTCTCCCCGGTGGGTCCACTGCGAGACCCGAAGGTCGACCAGCAGGTGATGGGCGACGGCTTCGGCGATCTGGGGCGAGGCAACGATTCGGATCAACGCAACCGCCAACTCAGCGTGCGCCGTCCCAGCGGCGCCGCACATCACCCCGCCAGCCTCGGTGAGCATCGCGTCTGAGCGCAACTCGATGCCTGGGTACCGCCGACAGAAGAGTTCGGCCAACCACCACGCCGTGGTCGCGCGGCGGCCCGTGAGCG
>JAESSZ010000627.1 GCA_016763875.1 Nannocystaceae bacterium | reverse complement strand
GGTTCTGGGGGGCAACGGGTCTGGGGGCGGCGGGGTCGCGCTGTGCGAAGCGGGCGGAGACTGGAACGCCGAGGAGAACGAAGCCGACGACGGCGCCGAGGACACCGGGTTCGGAATGGGCGACGACATGCCGCTGAGCGTGTTTCAGGTCCAACAAGGGGCCGCCACCATGGGCGTGCGAGTGGCTATCAGCAACGTTGTGGTTACCTCGCCCGCGTCCCCAGGCGAGGCGATGGGCGGCCTGGAGTTCTTTGTCCAGGAGCTCGAAGGTGGCCCCTACTCTGGGCTGCGTGTCCAAGGCTTCGACCCACTGATCGAGGGATTCGCCGCGCCCGGGGACACCATCGACGTCTCCGGTCGGATCGCGCAAAACGGCGCGTACTACATGCTCCTGCTCGACACCGTCGATGACATCACCAAGGTCGGAACCGCGGAACCGCCCGCACCGCCCGTGCTCACGGCAGGCGAGCTGTCCACCCAGCAAGCCTCCGCACGCCAGTACGAGGGCGTCGTCGTCCAGGTGCAGGGCGCGACCGTGACCGATGCACAACCCTGCCTCGGAGAGTTCACGCTCGATGACGCGGTGCGGGTCGATGACAGGTTCGTCCCCAACGCGCTGGATATGCCAGTGGCGGGCCAGGTCATCGCGCAGGTGCAGGGCGTGCTCGTGTTCGCCGACGACGAGTACGAACTGGCCCCAACTCTCGCGGCGGACTGAATTTTCGTTTCCGACCGATCGATTGCCCGAGCTGGCGCACTCGTTAGGTGGAACCGTTTAGTTATGGCGAAAAATAAGTGGACTGGATTAGTTGCGATGGTGGCGATGGTTGCGGGGTGTCCCGCAGACGAGGGCGATGGGGCCGAGGGCGTTTCCGCTGTGGACGAGACGGGTGACACCGACGACGTCAATACCAGCGAACCCGATGAGCCCGATGAGCCTGATGACTCGGAGCAGCCCGATGAGCCGGATGACTCGCAAGAGCCCGACGAGCCCGCGGACGCCCTGGCAGAGTGCAGGAAGCTGCCAGGTGCGGAGGACTGGATCGAAGGTGAAGCTCCCGAGAGCACCGCGGAGTCCACCCCACAACGTATTGCGGCGGCCGGCGCCGAGACCTGGAGCGTCGCGCTTGACTTGCTTCGAGCCGTCAGCAGTGCCGACGCACCATCGGTGGTGGCTTCGCCCGCTTCGATGGTCACCGCATTGGGCCTGTCGTACGGACGCTGGCAGAGTGGATCCTGCGGCGATCGCATCGCCGAGGTCACGCGTTTCGCCGAGCGCGAAGACGACCTGCACCACACGCTCGGTGCCAGCATCGAGGCACTTCAGTCTCGTGCGATGCCCGCGACCGACAACGCCGACCCAGTCATCCTGTCGATGCAGCAGTCAACGTGGGCGTTCGGGGACACGACCTTGCCCGAGCTATCCGAGCTGGAGTCCATCTACGCCGCCAAACCCAACGCGATGCTTCAGCCCGGAGAACCGGCGCGGGACCTCATCAACTGCATCATCGAGGCCGAGTCCGATGGGCTGCTCCCAGACTTCCTTCCAATGGGTCAGCCGGCAGCCGACACGTCGTCGTACGACGTCAACGTTTCGGTCCTAAAAGCACCGTGGGCGGTGGGGATGACCCCGCAGTCCGTGAGTTTCACCTTCGCCGACGGCAGCACGGACATCCTGGACGGATTTGGAACCACTCTCGTGGGCGCCCAGATCTACGAAGGTGAAGCGTTCTCGACGGTCGACATCGCCCTGCGTGGCGGCGCAGTGTCGGTGATGATCGTGATCCCGCCCGAGGACTACACCGACGGGCTCGATGCGTTTGCAGCCTCGTTGGAGGCCGACACGTTACGGGCCGCCCGCGACGAAGCGATGTACGCGGACATCGAGTTCGCGATGCCCAAGGTGGTGATCGAATCCAGCACCGTGAACTACTACGAGCCGCTCGGTTTCGAGTGTGAGCCGTTCACGTTGCGCAGCGTTTTCCATGGCGCGGCATTGGAACTCGACGAAAAAGGCATCAAGGCCGCGGCCGCCACGGTGGCGGAAGGGTTCGATGACGACGGGGGCGGGGCCTCGACACTGGTCAACGTCGACCGCCCGTTCCTGTTCTTCGTGCACGACATCGAGACCGAGTTCGTGCTCTTCAGCGGTCGCTTTTCTCCAGAGTGACGCGGCGGGCGGCCTCCCGTTGATGCGCGTGTGACCCTCGCCCGGTCGACGCGCTCTTGTAATTTTACTATACAACGTATAATAAAATCCTATGACCACAGGACACGTCTTCATGGCGCAGTCGTTGGACGGTTTCGTGGCTCGAGCTGACCATCGGCTCGACTGGCTCACCTCGATTCCAACCCATGGGGACGACCACGGCTACGCGGCGTTCACCGCCACGGTCGATGGCATCGTCATGGGACGGGGCTCGTACAACAACGTCCTGAGCTTCGGTGAATGGCCCTACACCAAGCCGGTCATCGTGATGAGCAAGAGCCTCACGCAGCGCGATGTTCCCGAAACGCTCACGGGCAAGGTCCGCGTCACAGACCTTGAACCCGCACCTCTGATGAAGATGCTGGCCGACGAGGGGTGGTCGCGTGCGTACATCGATGGCGGGCTGGTCGTGCAGTCCTTCATCCGCGAGGGGCTTGTCCAAGACATGGTCTTGACCGTGGCACCGGTCATGCTCGGCGAAGGCAAGCGCATGTTCGGCCCTTGGGGGGGCGACGTCGGCCTTGAACTCGTTGCTTCAACAACGTTCAAGAGCGGCATGGTCCAGCTCAAGTACCGCTTGCCAGCCAGCAATCCTGAACCGGGAGCCTGAGATCGGACGGCCCAAGAAAGGGGCGAGCCGCGTCACGAAGACAGCGATCCTCGACGCGGCGCTCAAACTTCTCGACCGGGACGGCGAGGGGGGCATCACGTTTCGTGCCCTCGCAGCAGAGATGGGGGTGACGCCGATGTCGATCACGTATCACGTCGGAACGCGCGCTCAACTGCTCAGGGCCCTCGTCGAGAAGGTCTACGCTGGGGTGGCTGTCATCCCAGAGTTCGCTGAACCGAACCTGCGAATGCGGGGACTCCTGCAACGATATTGCGAGTCCGTGACCGCCCACCCCCACCTCGCGTTGTGCATCCTCGCCGACCCATCGCTGTGGAGCGAGGAACTCAAGGTACTTACGGCGGCTATCCGGGAGTGCCTACGCGAGCTGCGAGTGCCGCCCGCGGATCTTGAGACTGTACTCGGAGTCATGATCGACTACGTGCACGGCTTCGCTTTCTCCGCGGCGGCCTCACGTCGACGTACGAGCAAGGACGCCACACCAACCCTGGACGATTTTCTCGCGGGGCTCGACTGGCTCCAACGACCACTCGGCGTGTAGGAGCCGCTCTATCACGAGCACAAGCGTTGGCGGCCAGCTTCGCCGCTTAGCAATGTTCAGGAAGTTGGTACCGTTCGCGGATGAGCGACCGAGTGCCGTCATTTTTCCTGCTCGTGCCGGGCCCTTGGCACAGTCCCGCCGAAGTGGTCGATGTGTTGGCCGCTGCACAACTGCAGTCGTGTCCCCGCAATGACACGCCGCTGCTGCGTGACGAGATCCGCGTCGACATCGTACGAGACGACGGATTCGCTCCGGCCATGTCTCATGGACGCGCCGGACGCCTGGACGAAGCTCTGCTCGAGCGAATCGGGGCGTGTGACGCCGCTGCGTTGGTGGAGATCGGAGCACTGCTTAGTGACGACCCACGACGTATTGCGACGCTGGGTCGTGCGCTCCAGACCGCGGGCGGCGTTGCTGTGCGCAACGAGCTATCGGGCGGCTCGTCTTCGTGGGAGCCGTGGCTGCAGCAGCTAGAGTCGGACGATCCTGTGCAGTTGATCGCCAATGCGGTGACCGTCGTGGCCGATGCCGACGGCACGGTCTTCACGTGCGGCATGCATCACTTCGACCACAGCGATGCACAGATCAAGATGCCGGACCCGGGCAAGGCGATCGACTGGCTGGACACCCTGTCCGGCTATCAGCTCGAAGAGTCGGCGACGCTTAGGACGGGCGATACGTTTCGCCCGGACAGCAAGCAGCCGCGACGGGTTTTGGAGCGCTGGCCGGACCATCGCCACCATCCCGACGATGGGCGCCACAACCCGTTTGGTGTGTGGCGAATCCTCCCCGCCGCGGCTGAGGGGTTGGAAGTACTCGATCCTGTCCCATGGTTCATTCCCTCGCTATGGGCAACGCTGCTCGCCGCCGAGGGGGCCAAGGCGGGGCAGCTGACCCAAAGTGAGGTGGACGCGGTCGTGGACAACTGCACCACGATCGCAACGTCCCAGGCCGACGTTCGGGGCTTGGAGTTGTCGCGTGGCTACATCGATATCGAGCCTCGACGGGCCTGGCCGCAGTGGCAACTGGTACGCGAGCAGTAGCTCGCCGCGTCAGTCATACGGTCCGGAGTTCGGGCGCCGCCATCACGGCGTCGATCGATGCACGCAGCGTCTCGATGATGAAGTCTGCGTCGGCTTCAGTGAGCACCAAGGGCGGCGCGAACAATAGATGGTCGCCCCTGGTCCCCTCGACCGTTCCTCGACAGGCGTACGTGACCAACCCGCGCTGAAGTGCGGCGGCCTCGACCCGCTTGGCGACCCCGAGCTCGGTCGCGAATGGTGCCTTGCTTGACACGTCCTGCACGAGTTCGACGCTAAGGAACAGCCCAGTGCCTCGAACGTCGCCCACGCCCCGTCGGTCGAGCAGCGTCTCTAGCCCTCGCCGAAGATAAATGCCGACTTGGGCCGAAGCCGCGACCAGTTTCTCGTCCTCGATCACGTCGAGCACGGCCTCGCCGACCGCGGCCGCGAGGGGAATACACGAATACGTCTGACCACTCTGGAACGGCACACCGCTGGCAACGATCGGCTCGAGCACGCGGTCGTGCGCAATGACAGCGCCCATCGGAAAGTAGCCGCCGCTGATCCCCTTGGCGCACGCCAAGATGTCGGTGTGGGTGCCGAAGTGCTCGCAACCGAAGGCCCGTCCAGTACGGCCGAAACCGGTCATGACTTCGTCGGCGATCATCAGGACGTCATGCTCACGACACAGCGCGGCGATGCGCTCGAAGTACCGGGGTGTCGGGGCCACCGCACCCAGCGCAGCACCCACGATCGGCTCGGCGACAAACGCGAGGATCTCGTCGGTGTACTGCGACAACGTGCGCGACGCCTCGTCGATGAGCGCGTCCTCGTACTCGCTCTCCGACTGCTCGGCTGCCCGGCGCCACGGAAAACACGGCGACAAGTGCAGGTGTCGGTCCGCCAGTAGCCCACTATAGAAGTCACGCCGCGCCTTGAGGCCACCGACATCCAGAGCGAGGATGGAGTTACCGTGATACGAGCCACGACGACCCAGCACGCGATTGCGGGTCGTCCGGCCCTTGGCGCGGTGATACTGATACGCGAGCTTAATCGAGTTCTCGATAGCCTCGGTACCGCCGCAAATGGTCCAGGCGTGGTTGAACCCGTCGGGGGCGAACGCACACAGACGTCCGAGGTAGCGCTCGAGCACCTCGCTATGGAAAACGTGCGTCGGGTGCACCGCCAGTGTGCGGGCCTGCTCGGCAAGAACCGCCGCGATACGCGGGTGGCCATGGCCGAGGTTGGTGACCGCCGCCGTGCAACCACTGGCATCGAGATAGCGCCGCCCCTGCCGATCGATCAGGTAGACCCCCTCGCCCGACACCATCTCCGGGTAGTCCCCGTTGTAGTCGGCGCAGATCAGCTGGGAGTGGATGACGTGGCGGGGGCGCATGGTTACGAAACTCCAGCATCACTCTTGCGAGCGAAAGGACCACGAGACCTGTTGTTCGCAGGACTCGGTCACTCGCGAGCGATGATTGCGAAACTCGCCAGTCGCGGGCGGGCGCCCGGGAAGACCAAAGGACACGCTTAGCGGCGCGTCTTGAGGACGGATGACCGTGTCCACGCTCGCGAACTGCAACCCGTAGTGCCCGGCCTTGCTCGCACAATTGTCGCCCTCACCCTCGCACTCAAGCGGCCCAACCATCGTCACCACTTGCCCACCGAGAATGGGACCAAACGCTTCATTCGTGTTGCTTGCGACGAAAACGCCCGACTGATCTCGACCTACGATGGCGGCCCCCTCCCACTCGCAGCCCCCGTTCCCTGGTGAGCCCCATACATGGAGTTTCCCGCACTCCGGGACAATCCAGCCCTCAGCCAGACCGCCAAAATCCACAGACGCGCTCTCCAGAGAGCCGCAAGATTGGTTGCACTCCGCCTCGCCACACAACCCGACGGAGATAACGCCTGAGCGGACCTCGAGTAGCCCGAACATTGACTCGTAGTGAAGGCAGTCAGCGGGACCCTGACCGCCAGCCCGCGGGATCGTCACTTCAATCGGCAGCGCCGGATGCGGTTCCACAACACACGCATCGCTCGTGGACGAATCGGGCCCTTCGTCGAGATCGCTTTCGGAAGTGGCGAGGGAGAGCGTTCCCTGCGTCGTGCCGCTGTCGCCGGTTGAGGTCGCCGACACCGAGCCTTCGTCGGCGACGCTCGGGCGGCCACCGGACGTCGAGACACCGCGCCCCTCGGTGGCGACCCCATCCTCGGCGCTGAAACTTGGGTTGTCGTGAGCGCACCCCAACACGAGAAACCATGGGCCGACCACGAGAAAGAAACGCCGCATGGCGAGGAGCCTACTCCGACAAGGCGCCGCCATGCCAGACACCCCCTGGCACCGCATCACAGAGAGAGGGGCAACGCCAGATGCTCGGCGTACATCATGTCGCGATGCTCAAACAGAATCGGGCCCAGCGCAGCCTTGGTCTCGTCGTCCTGCGTTTCGAACACCGACCGGGTGGTGGCATCCATGGCGCATTGCTCGGATGGCAGGGGATTGAACATGCCCGTGAACGTCGCGCCATACACGTCAGCTGCGGTCAGCGAGTCACCGACGTAGTAGCGACTCCCGGCCTCGCGCTGGGCTTTTAGGCGGTCGGTGAGCATCCCGAGCAACGCGATCACCCGCGCCCCCGCGGATTCCCCTGCGACTGGGCTGTAGCCGTACTTCTTGGCGAGGTACTTCGCGACACGCTTGGGGAATCCGCCCCCGTCGTGGATACCGGCGTGCACCAGCTGCAAACGACGCGACCACCCGAGACCCGCCTCGCCGCAAAGCTCGTGGGCGAGCCCAAAGACCAACGCTCGCTGGGCTGGGTCGACGGGCAGTAACGACGGCTTGGGCGCCAACCGCTCGGCGAGCAGGAGGATCTCCGCCCAACCACCGCGCGGTCGCTCTTGCTCGTAGACCGCCACGGGAGCCGAGCGCTGTCCGGCCCACGCTTTGAGCGGTTCACTGTCGTAGGCGAGACGCACGGCGAGCCACGGTATGCCTTTGATGTGAAAGATTCCCTTGGCGGCCTCGCCCCAGGGACTGGGCACGCCGCCGACAACGACCATCCGGAGCCCGTCACGCTCAATGGCCTCTTCAACACTCACGTACTGCACGGTCATGCATGTCTCTCTTTCGGCTCCCTTCTACCACGGGGAGGGCGGGCTCGGCCGCTCTGCAGCCGCATGCCCCCAGCGACCAGAGAGCGCCGATATATCCACTCAATCGCTCAATATCCGCATGTGCCGATCGCTGAGCAATGCATACCGTCGGGGCACACCTCGCCCGAACCACACGCAAGTTGGCACGCCCAGAACGCAACCTCACCGCACGTCTCCTCCGGCCCACACAGCTCCGGATCGGTGCATGGCGTCTGATCGTCACAGGGATCACCGCTACCCGACATGTTTAGGAAGGGGGTGCACTGTGCGGGTGCGTCGCCGCTCGCAGCACTGGGACACGCATCCCCCTCGCCCGTGCAGAACGGCGCGCACAGACTCGCATCGGGAAGCATCACAGGCGCGGTCTCGCCCCCGCACGTGCCTCCGTCCGTTGGCGGGTAGTTGGGATCTACCGCTCCGCCGCTCGACTCGCCTGCGGACGATGAGTCGTCATTCGCGCTACCGGCTGAGCTGCTATCGCCGCCGCTGCTGCCGC
>JAESSZ010000626.1 GCA_016763875.1 Nannocystaceae bacterium | reverse complement strand
TGCCGCGGGCTCAACCGTGTCGGGCGAGGGCAGTGCTGCGCCGCCACTCGCGACCGGCGCGGCCAGGAGCGGGACCGGCGCTATCGCCAGACCGACGGTCGTGATCCACGACATCCCGCCGAGTAAGATCTGGGAAAGGCAACGACGCCGAGCCATCGTCGCGGGAGTGTAGTCGTGCGCCGCAGACTCGGCCAACTGCCGCGCCGAGTGCATATCGGTACCCGTTGAACCGTCCAGTACGTGCCGACCAGAGCGTTTCGCGGCCTCTTTAGGGAAGCCGTCGGGCACTAGTGGTGGCGCGCAGCCCGGTCGCAGCCCACCGATCGGCGTTGTATATCCTGACCCCTAGGTCCCCTGCGTCCCGATGTCCCAACCTGTCGCATCCATCCGGCCCCGGCCGACAGCCTCGCTCGGCGTCGGTGTCCGGGCGCTTGGCGCCGCCTTCACGCTGGGGTTGACGGCGTGCGCGACAACCGTTGGCGCCACCCCGCCGCCGATGCCCCCCGCCGAAGTCTACGACCAGCCGCCCGAGTTCTCCGGTCGTTGGGCGGGCAAGGTCGCGGACGTGCAAGGAACGCTGGACATCTCGTCAATCGGGAACGGTGTGTATCGCGGCGTGTATCGCGGGGCGCAGGTCGAGGTGCAGTACATCCTCAAGCTCGAGCAAACGATGCGGGACGGCGGCGATGCGACCCCGGGTACCGGGGAACTCCCGGACGCGCGCGAGGCGAAACCGACCAACCGCATCACCTTCACATGGCAGGACGGGCGGGGCGGTCGCGGCCTCGGGTGGTTGATGATCAATCGGGGCAGCTCGGCCCTGACCGGTGCGTTTGGCGAGGGTGCCGGCCATATTGTTGGGACCTGGACGTTCCTCCGCGAGACCGACGCCTCCGGCTGAGTCGCGGCCGCCTCCGCGGTACCGGGCGTTGCGGGGTCGCAACCGCGACCGAGTACAGGGTAGGGACTCAGTGTGCGGGCAGGGTGCCTTGTGCGATCCTGATGGTGCCGTCGACGAAGGCAGATCGCGGATCACGACTCGTATGGTGCGCCACCCGTTGGTAGTCGACCCACCACCGGACCGAGTGTCCCGCAGCCTCCGGGACTGACCATCGGATGACGCGAGGCTCCCCCGTCGCCGGGACGCGGTTGTCGTGGAGCTCGCCCCGCAATACAACGCCGCTCGACTGCATTTGCGTCCCGAAGTGCCGCGCGAGGTATTGGGTCCGCGACGGCCCAGTCTCGCCCTCGCCCTCGATGATCGTTTGTACGCCCACCTCGACTCGGCGGAAGAGGTCGCCCGTGGGGAACGCGTGCCCGACCTTGCCTGCGCGCAAGGTCATCACGATGGTTGTCGCGTCAGGGCGCTCGGTTTCCACGCGTACACCTCGACGCACCATCGCGGGGGAACGCGACGCCAAGAACTCGTGGGAGCGGTGTGCCGTGTCGGGCTTCGCCTCCATGTGGCAGGCGACGCAGGGCTCTGCGGCGAACTTGGATTGCGCGTGCTCTGTCACCGTGAGTTGCATGAACAGAGGTTCGTCGCGCAGGGCCGAGTCGGGAAATACGAACTCGTGGCATTTCTGGCAGACCTCGGAACTCGACGCCCGCGGTCGACGCTCGATCGTATGGGGGGAGTCGGGGCCGCTAGGCTTCCAAGACACGACACGGTCCTCGCGCACGTGGCAACTGATGCAGCCCACGCCCAGTCGAGCTGGCGGCGTGATCTCGGCGACGGTCGGGTCTGCTTGCGGCGCGTGACACCCTCGGCAGAACGCGGCCGGCTCGATCGCAATCGCACTCTGGAAGGTCGCCTCGGTGAAGGCAGTGCGATGCGGCGACTGAAACCACTCCTGCGCCTGGACCGGGTGACAACGAATGCACGCGGTCGTCGTGAGGACCGCCGTGTCGTCGATGGGCAGCGCGCCACACTGTGCGGCCAGGTGGACTGCGAGGAACGTTGCGAGCGAGGTTGGCATCAGTGACTTGGCATTAGTGACCAGCATGCCACGTGCGCCGCGAGCACGCCGGTCCCGGTTGACCTTGCGGTCAGCCGTTGTTAAGAACCTAAAGGACGTGGAAGCTCCGAAAGGCAGGGTCGACTATGATGCGGTCCGCCACTACTTCGATCGTGCCGGAAAGGATGTCTCGGCTGCCGCCAGTTACATGGCGCATGGGCAGGACCTGCCGGTTCACGCCATGCGATACCGTTTTGACTCGGAGTTGCGTACGCTTTCGGGCTGGCTTGATCGCATCCCTAAGTCGGCCGCAGTGCTCGACATCGGTTGTGGCGCGGGCGCGTGGACAAGCGTGTTCGCCGCCAGATACGCGAGCGTTGTCGGGATTGAGGGAAGTGCGTCAATGGTGGCAGCGGCCCGACGACACACCCACGGCCTCCCGAATGTCAGAATTATCGAAGGCGACGCTCGAACCGACATTCCCGAGAACGAGCTCCAGCTCGCCTTTCTCGGGGGGTTGTGCATGTATTTGAACGATGACGATGTCGTCTCGGTTCTGACACAACTCAAGGACCGCCTGAGCGACGGGGCACCTATTATCCTTCGCGAGAGCACGGTCCCTGGGCACCAGGTTCGATCAACTGGCGAGTATCAGGCAGTGTATCGAACCGTGTCCGACTACCACCGTCTGTTTCGGCGGGCAGGGTGCTCTTCGATCGATACGCGCCGCAACTACGGCTACACGAGTATGGAAATGGCGATCGAGCTGGTGGGGCTCCGACGCAGGCGGTTACCCTTCCTTCCGCAACGCTCGGCGGCCCTCGGCGCGATGACCTGGTGGGGCCTGCGACTGACGTCCCCCATTAGTTTCATGTTGGCGCCGCGCGTGTTGGACCGACTTGACGTCGCTTGGCCCGCTTTGCAGAACCATTTCTTTCACATCACTGCGGACCGCTAGTCAGCAGTAGACGAACGTTGAGCGCGGTTATCCCAATCACGTACGCCGTGATCATGTAGTACGACCTCACAGTCGGTTTTGGCACTCGAAACGGAGAAACGTTGAGAATCGCCAGCGTCACGATCAGCGCGTAGAGAACCGCGGGAAACGAACCTGGACCAATCGTGTCCCGGAACACAAAGAGTGCGGTGACAGCGATGATGTTGCTGTCGATCGGCAGACCTGAATACGAGTCGCCGCCACCGTCAATCGTATTGAAGTGAGCCAGCCGAATCGCGCCCGCGATCGCTAAGACGAACGCTCCGGGCAGGAACCATGGGTTGAAGTCACCGACCGCGAGCAGGAGCATCCCGGGGGCCACGCCGCTGCACACGAGGTCCGCAAGCGAATCCAGTTGTCCTCCAAACGCGCTGTCAACCTCGGTGCGTCCCTGGCTGCGACGGGCGATAGGCCCGTCGATCCAATCGCAGAACAGCGCCCAAATCAGGGTGAGTGTGGCGGCCGTGAGCGCCGCTTGTGCGCTGAAGTAGATCGACGATACCCCGCACAACAGGCCCGCGAGCGTGACCAAGTTGGCGCGGTCCGCCAGAAACGAGACGGTGGACCGAGGCTTGTCTCCGAGACTCATGCCTCAAGACAGCTTCGTAGGGCCGCCACGAATGTCTCGTTTTCGGGTGTCGTCCGGCTCGCGACCCGGAGATAGCGATCAGCATCCGGCATTGGTTTCCCCGCGCAGTGCTTCACAAAAATGTCGGACTCCACGAAAATTCGCGCCGCGACCTCCGGACTTGTTGGCCCAACAGAGGGCAAGCGGCACAGGACGAAGTTCGCCTGCGAAGGGTAGGCCGTGACGCCCGGAATCTCTGACAGCCCGGCGTACAACTTGTCGCAGTCGGTGCGCACCCTGGCGCAACTGGCCTTGAAAGCGCGGTGGTGCCGCGGCGCTTGGCGCAGGAACGACTCTGCGAACGCGTTGATGTTCCAGATGTGCAGCTGTGAGCGCACCGCTTCCGCAAACTTGGGGTTGTTGGTGAGCAGGTAGCCGAGCCGCAGACCGCCGATGCCGAACGACTTGCTCAAGCTCTTCATCACGGCCAAGTTGGGCGTGGGCGCAACCCAATCCTCGACGCTGAGTTCGGCCGAATTGGCGGCAAAGTCGATGAACGATTCGTCGACCACGAGCATGCAGTCGTGATCCGCGAGTCGGCCCGCTAGGCGCAGGACGTCCTCCCTGGCGACGGCCAACCCCGTGGGGTTGTTGGGAGTCACCACGACGGCCAACTTGGCGGAGGCCGCTATTGCGTGCGCGGCGAACGCGTCGACATCGAGTTCGAAAGAGGGCGAGGGCAGTTCGAACGCGCTAAACACGCCCGGGCGACTGGCGTTCTCGTACTCGTTGAAGGAAGGAACGGGGCAGGTAATCCGGTCTGAGACTCTCCCCGCGAGAATCTTGATCAGCTCCGAGGCGCCGTTGGCGACGATGACTTGCTCAGCGGGGCGGTTGATGAGCGTACCGACCAACCGCGCCACAACTCGCTGCCCCACCGGGTAGTTGAGTACAAGGTCGCGGATGTGATTCTTGAAGTGGGTGAAGACGGTCTTGGGTGGGTAATACGCGTTGTAGAGGTACGCGTGGTCGACGAACCCGAATCGCCAGTACCCGCCGTGCAGCCCGCTCACGTGGTCGTAGCGCTGCTCCGGCGTCGAGAACATGTACTCGGCCGCTTGACGATCACTCTCATCGTCAATCTCGTACCATTTGAGATCGTCGCAAACGACCGCGGCCAGATTGTTCTTGCCGCGATGGGCAAGTGCGATCAGGATCGACTCATAGTAGTCGTTGATATCGCCGGCGGCGACGTACGCTTCAAGCTGCGGGACGAAGTAACGCCGCAGGAAGTCCTTGCGAAAGAGATACAGGTTGGCCGTCTTGTAGACCTTGCTGTAGTCAAAGTCGTCGTCTTGGAGCTGAGTATCGTACAGCGCGCCGATCCGACCTTCACTATTGATGGCAACGACCGTCCCGGACATCCAACTCTGGTGCTGCGAGACGACCGCCCGGTTGGTGCCCTCGCCCGATAAAAGTCGTTCGAGGATCGCACGCTCGAAGAAAACATCGGCTTCGAGCAACAACACGTCCTCATCCAGGTGGGCGCGCGCCAGCCAAAGCGAATAGATATTGTTGGTCGTTTCGTATTCGTCCGACACCACGTAGCAGATCGACATCCCACGGAACTCGGTCCCAATCGTGTCGATGATGATCTCTTTGTGGTGACCCACGACGATAGCGACGGACTCAGTGCCGAGCGCTGCCAGGTGGGTCAGGGCGTTCTCGAGGATTGGTACCCCCGCGACCTTGACCAGGCACTTCGGGTTGTGGTCAGTGAACGGCTTGAGCCGGTCACCGATCCCCGCGGCCAAGATGACTGCCTTTCGAACGCTCTGACCCTTGCCATCCCGAGGCCTGGCACTCGCAGTGTTGGGGTCCTGCGGAGAAGGGGCGTCGGGGTCAGTCGCGGCGGGCATTGAAGGCCGCCCGGATACCACAGGCAGGCCTCCGCAAGGGCACGCGATGCGCGATGCGCGATGCGCGATGCGCGCCTAGCGAAGGAGGTGCCAGCTGGCGTCGCTACCGCCTCAAGCTGGTTCGTTTCGTGCATACGCGCATCAACGGCAGCAGCCAAAGCCACAACCACCCCAGCCTGTCGGTCGCGCCATTCGCGCGACTCGTGCATTGGCATCCGGGGTCCGCTTGCCCATCGGGGCCAAAGCCGGTCGGATCGATTGGCGCCGTGGGATCGGCGGGACCGCTG
>JAESSZ010000625.1 GCA_016763875.1 Nannocystaceae bacterium | reverse complement strand
GGATGCCGCGGTCAAGGACCTGGTCCGCGACATCGCGATCATCGGGCAGATTCCGATCAAGGTCGACATCTGCATGTTCGGAATCTGCCTCGACTACTACGTGGATCGTGAGGAGTTGGTGGGGCTCATTGACAAACTTCACATGCAGCCCGAGCTGGGCGGGATCAAGATTTTTCCCAAGGGCATCATCGACCCAACGAAGTTCCTCGTTCAAGTCGAACGCGCGGTAGGGCACTAGGAAAGGACCACCGCGCATGTCATCCGGATTCCTCGATGCTCGTATCGTGCAGGTGCACCCGACGTTGCGCTGCAACCTCGCTTGTGCCCACTGCTACTCTTCGTCAGGTCCGCGCATGCGCGGTGAACTCCCCGCCGACATGCTGCTCGCGCGTCTGACTCGCCTGCGTGCCGAAGGGTATGACGTCGTGAGCTTTTCCGGAGGTGAGCCGCTGATGTATAGCGCCTTCGATGAAGTCGCCGCGGGCGCCAAAGAGATGGGCTTTCGTATCAACCTGATTACCAACGGCTTACTATTGACCCCCAAGCGCGTCGCTCGGCTCGCAGATACGGTTTCAGTGCTTGGGCTCAGTCTCGACGGAGCCCCTGAACGCCACGACCGCATGCGAGGTTTGGATGGGGCATTCGAGCGCGTGTCCGAAAAACTAAGCCTGCTCCGTGATCACGACATCGCTTTCGGTTTTGCGCATTGCGTGACATCGGAGTCAATCGAAGACCTGCCGTGGCTTCTTGCTTACGCCCTTGAGCAAGGCGCACGGCTGCTGCAACTCCACCCGCTCACAATGGCGGGTCGCGCGACGTCCTCGTGCGGGTCGATGGCACTTAGTGCCGCCGATCTCGCCCGCGTTTTTGTGATCGCCGAGTTGCTACGGATCCAGGCTGGCGGAGCGCTCATCGTCCAGCTGGATATCGCAGCGCTCCCGCAAGTCCTCGCCCACCGCAAGCGACACGCCATCCTCGCGATGGACGACGCTGAAGATACGACGGACCGACCGTTGGCGGAGCTCGTCAACCCGATCATCCTCGATGAAACTGGGGACCTGTTCCCGATGGCGTACGGCATCGATAACTCTCAGCGGATCGCGGGCGGCTCCACGTCGCAGTGCAGTGAGGGCATCGCTGCCTACAAACGTACGGGTACCAGCGCACTGCGTCGGCTGCTGAACGCGGCCTTCGCTGCGCTTGAGGACGAGTCGCCAGAGTTTGTCGACTGGTACGGCCACGTAGTGAATGTGAGCCACCAGCTGCGGCCGAACACGCTGTCGTTGCCCATCTCTGCCTGAGCGCGCGGGCGCGACCACAACCGCGGTCGTTGCATCGCGGTTGTGGTCAGACGGAAGCCG
Organism: Nannocystaceae bacterium; assembly: GCA_016763875.1. Classification (GTDB taxonomy): domain Bacteria; phylum Myxococcota_A; class Polyangia; order Nannocystales; family Nannocystaceae; genus JAESSZ01. The sequence continues at coordinate 10,214 of JAESSZ010000625.1, read as the reverse complement.
AGAGCGGTTCGACGAAGCAACCGTGCTGCGCGCTACGGCGTGAAGTCGAGGTCGCCGAAGATCACGAGCACCACATACTGATCGCCCACGTGGAGGATGCTGACAATCGCCCCCACCCTCGGTCGAGTCAGGAGCTCCGCCGGATACTCTGGGATCCAGCCGTTGAGTTCGATGGGCACCAACGTCATTGCCGTGAAGGGCACATTGATCTTCTTCGAGAAGTGGCCAATGAGCGCGTGTAGCTCCTCGTCGACGGGAGAGCCCGAGCGAATCCTGTCTGTCGCTTGGGCGATGATGCTCTCGTCGGCGCTGTCCCGGACGCGGTCGACCGGGTCCAGGTCTGCCTCCCTCCGCATGCGGTCGAGTTCATCGAGATAGGCGCTCTCTTCCGCGTCGAACTGGTACCCCTGCTCGGGGTTGGCGACCGCAGTCATGGGGGACGCTTGCGGCAGGGGTTTGCACCCACCGGCGAACACGAACGGGAAGACAAGCAGCCACCGGCGAACCATGCGCGTACCTGTAGCAAACTTCCCGCACGCGCGTCGATATATCTAGGTATTGGCGTCGGCAGTTGGCGTTGCCGTGCTCTACTGGGCGCCTTAGTCTGGAAAAACGTCCAATGCGTAGTTCAGTCCTATTTGCGTGCGGCCTTGTTTTTTGCGCGACCTCGTCCCCCGGCTGTGGCGACGACAGTGGTGGCGACGACAGTGGTGGTGCCACCGGCTCAGGTTCGAGCACCAGCGGTGGGTCGACCTCCACACCGGGGGCGACCGTTGTCACCACCGTCGGTGGCGAGGACACCGCGGCCACCAGCGCCTCCGTCGACGACTCAACAACCGGAAACGCCGACGGCAGCGACAGCGGCACGGCCGGCGGGACATCCGGCGACAGCACGGGCGCCGACCTCGACACGACGGGCGCTGACAGTGGGAGCGGCAGCAGCGAAAGCACGGGGGGAGGCGGAGCGGTGGCCGCCGTCCCCGGCGAACGCTGCGCCCCCAATGAGCGGGTGGCTCTCGTCCAGATAAGCGGCGGCGGACTCCTCCCCTACCTGCGAGTCACCTTCAACGACACGCCGCCGCCGTTCATCGGTGCGCCTGCGCTCTCGACGGCAAGCTGCGAGTTCTACGAGTTCCTCCCCGCGTGGCCCTGCGGCTGCGGCGTTGACGAGGTCTGTAGCTGGGACGATGAGTGCGTTGCAGAGCCTCAGCCGGTCGCCGAGTTCGACCTCGTTGTCTCCGCAGGCGGAAGAGAGCAGCTCTTCACGGAGACGGACACCGACGGGCAGATCACCGTCGGCGACGATGCCTTCGCGCTGGAGCTTTCTGCGTTGGGCGTCACGGTGACCTTGCCCGAGACCGCCATTCCGGGGGGGCTCCTGGATCTTGAGGGCAACCTGTCGGGCACCTTCGAAGCGCCGACCGCCGTAGACCTGAGCTGGTCGCCGACCGCAGACGGCACCCATGTTCTGTCCCTGACCAACATCAACCACCACGCGCCCCAACCGACGTTCACGACCTGCACGGTGGCCGGCGCCGACGGCTCGCTGCACATCGACGGAGACATGCTCGTTCCGTTGTCGGTGATCACCGGGCTGGAGTTTCAGGCGATCGAGCACGCGCGTGTCGCCGCCGCGCAGACCGACATCGGCTGCATCGAGTTCGTCTTCGCGGTCCAAACCTACGTCCCGATTGGCTGACCAGGCCGAGTGCGGGACGTGGGCGGCAGCGCAGGGCCAGTTGACCGTAACGCCGGCTAGATCTCGCAGCCGTCCATATCGACAACAACGGTCTGGATGTTCAAGGAGTGCCCGTTCTCTGCCATCAGCATGCCCGCGTCGCGAACGACGTCGTCTGAGCCCTCGTTCGAGCTGGCGACGCCTTCTCCGTCCGGGCCCGGCGCCGGGGCGTCAGGCGCAGTTGCGGCCCGAGTCACGGCCACTGCGGCGCCCAAACCAAGAGCCATGACCCCGGTGGTCAGCGCGACGCGTTTGACCTGTTGCGCCGACGTCTCCCGGCCCGTCCACTCGGTGCAAGCCTGCGCCACGACCGCCGCTGCCTTGTCGGTCGCAGCATCGAGCGCCTCACGCGTTGCTGCGGTGTGTTCAGAGGCTGCGGCGAAGAACGCCCGCGTGTGGGATTTGAGCATGTCGAGTCCGAAAGCCATGAGTCCGTCCAGCCTTGCTCAAGGCTCGTTGCCCGACGTCCACATCCGCTCCCAGGTTTCTGAGATTTTTTGCTCTGTGCCCAAGACGCTCACCGGACCGCAGGGAGTGCCCCGCCCGATCCCGATGGGGTTTGGTCGTCCATGTGCATGCCAGACCTCCAGCATCGACCCACCAACACCGCCGAAGGTCGGGGGCGGGAGTTACGCGACGCTTCGTCGCTACGTGTGATTGCCCGAGGTCGAGCGTTGCCCCGCTCAAAATACGCACGCGAACTCCCAATCAAGAGGCCCAAAGGCAATCTCACAGTCGCCCGCTACCCCCGTCAAAGAGCACCGTGGCTGAGAACCCTTTCTGGATCGCGGGCCGGGCCTCGCGGGCCGCCTCACTCCCTGCTAGCCTGAGGGCGCGCTAGCGCGCAGGGCGGCGAAAAAATGACACCAGACGAGGATGGCGGGGACCGCATCGACTACGTTACGTATCTGTTCTCGACTGTCGATGGCCCGGACATCGACTTGCGGGTCCGTCGCCTGCACTGGGTCGAGGGCCTGTCGCATGCCTTCGAGATGCGGTTGGACCTCAGCATTGCGGATACGAATCCAGACGCGGAAGCATTGGACTCACTGCTCGGTGCCTCGGTCGAGCTCAACCTCGACCGCGGGCCTGCGCTGCGCCGCACAGCCTACGGCATCATCCAGGCCGTCGAGTACATCGGCTTCATCGAGGAACACCTGTGGATCAGCGTGGTTGTCGTGCCCGCGTTCCGCTTGCTGTCGCAACGTGTCGATACACGGATCTTCCAGGGCGAGACCGTGGTCGAGATTCTGGAGAGGATCCTCGGCGCTGAGCTGGGGGAATTCGACCGCGCTCTGGATACCGATGGCCTCAAGGGCACCTACAACAAGCGCGACTACTGCGTCCAGTTTCGGGAATCGACCTTCGACTTCTGCTCGCGGATCATGGAGGAGGAGGGGATCACCTATCACTTCCAGTCCGACGATGAGACGCGGCGGGAGAAACTGACGCTTATCGACGTCAATAAACAATATGGCGACGTCCCACTATTGATCGACGAGGATGTACCGATCATCGGTAGCAACGAAGAGGAAGCGGATCGCGAGTCGATTCAACGCTTCGACTGGGAGCACAAGCGCGTTTCTAACAAAATGGTCGCGTGGGGTTATAACTTCAAGAAGCCCGAGGCGATCGACCGGTCGGAACCCAAGCACGTGCAAGCCGACGCGTTCAATCCGAGGGTTCGGGAACTCTACATGTTCGACGATCGCCGGCAGATCACCGACGACCCGGTCGGAGATCCGGCCGCGGAGTCATTCACCGGGGAGGCGCTCAAGCAGCGCGATCCCATGGCGAAGCATCGGCTTCAACTTTCACTGGTCGGCTCCAAGACCGCGCGCGGCAACGCCAATGTTGCATCGTTTCTCCCCGGTCTCTTCTTCACTCTGGGCTCCCACACGCGTGAAGACCTCGATGGACAGCGGTTCTTGCTGACCCGCGTCATCCACCGCTTTTCCGGGGCGGCCAAGGCCGGATCGGGTGGGCGCTACAGCAACAGCTTCGAGTGTATTCCCGAAGCAAATGAGCATCGGCCAGCCATGCTCACGCCCAGACCACGCGTATTTGGAGCGCAAACGGCCGTTGTCGTGGGCCCCGAGGGCGAGGAGATCCACACCGATATCCATGGCCGTATCAAGGTTCGGTTTCATTGGGACCGGCTCAATCCGGCCGATGAGACCGCGTCGTGCTGGACGCGCGTGGCCCAGCCGTGGGCCGGGCCCGGATGGGGAGCGATGATCATCCCGCGCATGGGCATGGAAGTGGTCGTCGACTTTCTTGACGGCAACCCCGACCGCCCGCTCGTGGTGGGCTGTGTCTACAACGGCCACAACACACCATCGTATCCGCTGCCCGCCGAGAAGACGAAGAGCACGTTCAAGTCCAACAGCTCCCCGAGCAACGGGGGCTTCAACGAACTGCGGTTCGAGGACGCGGCGGGCTCAGAAGAGATCTATACGCACGCCGAGAAAAACTACACCGAGGTCGTAAAAAACAATCACAACACGACCGTGCACAACTGCCAGACCAACACCGTCGACGTCGATCAGACGCAGGCGATTGGGCAGGACCAAACAGAGACTATTGGGCGCGACCAGTCCTTGACGGTCGAGCAACACCGCACGGTGAAGATCGACGGAAGTCAATCGGTCACGATCTGTGGCGGGAGTGCGACCGCAGGGAACACCGGCAGCAAGCTCGAGATTACCGGCGACTACAAAGTCGACGTCAGCAACACGATCGAGATCCAAGCGCCCACACACATCCTGCTCACCTGCGGGGACAGCATCATCAAGATGGTCCCGGGAAAAATCGAATTCACGACGGCAGGTTCGACGATCGTGATGGACGGGACCATTGGTCTCGCTTCGGCCGGCAAGTCGAAGATTATGCTCGACGGCAACGCGGTCATTGAAGCGTGCGGTGGCGGTAAGGTGGCGCTAACGGCGGCAGCGGTGATGAGCTCCGCTGACGGTGCGGCCAAGGTCGATCTCACGGGCTCCGACGCACTCCTCAAGGGCAACGCGACAGCGACTGCGGATGCGCCGACAGCGTTGCTCAAGGGCTCCGGTGGGAAGGTCGAGGCCACGGCCGCGGTGAAGATCGCAGGCAGTCCGGTTGAGATCGATGGCGGGTCTTTGGTCAAGGTCACCGGCGGGGAAATCAAGCTCAACTGACCTGCGGTACGGCTTGGCGCGCCGCTCGGCCGTAAACCCAACTCTCTTGGGTTGGCGAAAACGGACCCCGCGGCAGACCTCCGCGGCGCGTCGCCAGGGCTGGTGCTTCCCACGGTTCGGGGGCACCGAGACGGTCGTATTGACCGAGCTGAGCCCGCTCAGGAGGATGTCCGTCCGCCTCCCGGACGCTCACGACGGGCCGGATAGTGGCCGGGACAACGGGTTGCGCGCTCACTTCGTCGAGCGCTGGCCCACAGACCACTCGAGTCTCCCCCAGCGCCTTGTCGTGTTCCGATAGGTGCGCCAGCGGGGACTTAGCCGCCGGCCTGGGCGGACTCGTCAACTTCCGCGTCGGGGTCGACGGTACGCCTCAGACCCCGACCGACGATGTAGTGCTCGGGGCTGCCGGTTCGGGTGCCCTTGGTATGCAGCGGCTTGCACTCGGAAAATGCGGCGCGCACGTCCTTCAGCAGTTGCGGGAAGCCCCCGCCTTGGAACACCTTGGCGGCGAAGTGACCGCCTGGTCGCAGCACGACGGTCGCGATGTACAGCGCGCGCGAGAACAACATCTCCGAGCGCAAGCGGTCGGTGCCGCTATCGCCCGAGGAGTTCGGTGCCATGTCAGACAGCACAACGTCGAATACGCCGAATTTCTCGAGCAGCGCCTTGGGGTCGACCTCATCGACGTCCCCGACGAAACTCTTGCACGTCGAGGGCAAGGCGATTTCGACCTCTCTGAGGTCAAGGCCAACGACGCGCCCGTCTTCGCCGACGCGGCCGGCCGTGTATTGCATCCACGAACCCGGCCAGCAGCCGAGGTCGAGCACGCGCCGGCCACGGGCTAGCAGCCGGAAGCGCTTGTCGATCTCTTGCAGCTTATAGACCGCGCGCCCAGCGTAGCCTTCAGCCTTGGCTCGCTTATACGCGCTGTCTTGTCGCGCGCCGCGGTCACCGAGCCCGCCGCCACCTCTTCGCTTTGCCATCGCGAGGCCCTACCGGGACCTCCTTCTCACCGGAAGGAGGACTACTTCTTGCCCTTCTTACCCTTGTTGGCCTTGTGCGAGGCCGAAAGGGCTTTCTTGTGGGCACAGCGGATCGTCACGATCCCGTTGTTGGGTCCGGGCACTGCGCCGTGCACCAGCACAAGGCCGTCTTCGGCGATGAACTTGGCAACCCGCAGGTTCTGGATCGTCTTGATCTCGTTGCCCATCTGGCCGGCCATTTTCTTACCGGGGGCGACGCGGCCTGGCGTCAGGCGACAACCGATCGAACCACCGTGGCGGTAGACTTCGTGCCCACCGTGGGTCTGCTTCATGCCGCGCATGTGGTAGCGCTTGATGACACCCTGGAAGCCCTTGCCCTTGGTGATGCCGGAGACATCGACGAACGGACCTTCGCGGAGCTTGTCCTTCGCGTCTTCGTCGGTCGACGGAGGAAGCACGGCGCTGACGTCCACCAGCTTGCCGATGGGGAACTTCTCAAGGTCTTCCGCGGTGACGCGGAACTCTCTGACGTAGCGCTTCGGCGAAACGTCGGCCTGCTTGAAGCGACCGAGGTCGGCCTTGGTCATGCGCGAGGGTTTTTGATCGCTGAAGCCCACCTGCACGGCGGTGTAGCCGTCGCGCTCGGTCGTCCGATGCGCGGTGACAACGTTGCCGGCCACCGACAAAACCGTCACGGGGATCCGAGTGCCGTCCTTGTTGAACAGCTGAGTCATTCCAAGCTTCTTGGCGATAAGGCCGGGTTGCACGTTCATCGGATCAATCCTGTTTCAGCGTCAGTGCGCGCGAGGCCTAGGGCTCGCGGCGGGTGGGGGACTATGGCCAACGCTCCTCCAACCGTCAACCACACGTGGTCCGTACGCGGACTCACAACGATGCGGCGCCAACGCGCCCTCAGAGGTCACTCTACGCACCTCTAAACGGGCTGCGCGATAGACGCGGGGGGTGGCAATGCGAGCAACGCCCGCGTGTTGTCGGCGGCGAGCGTCGCCAAGTTGGCCGGTGTCTGCTCGCGTACGGCCGCTAGGCGTACACAAGTGAACGCGACGTTGGCGGGTTGGTTGTCGCGACCCCGCACCGGGACGGGCGACAGATAGGGCGCGTCCGTCTCCAGGAGGATGCGATCGCTGGGGCACATGCGCACGGCATCGCGGATCTCGTCACACTTCGGGAACGTCGCGATCCCGGAAAACGACAGGTGGTACCCGAGATCCAACCACGCTTTGGCTTCGGTCGGGCCCGCGGTGAAGCAGTGCACCATGCCCGGCATCGTGTCCCGGCCCGGGGTCTCCCGGGCGATCTGCAGCGCTTCTTGGTGCGCATCGCGGATATGCAGCACCACCGGCAGGTTCAATCGCCGCGACAGCGTCAGGTGCTCGCGCATCGAGTGACGTTGCTCTTCTCGGGACGAGCGGTCGTAGAAGTAGTCCAGCCCCGTTTCCCCAATCGCCACGACCCGTGTGGATTGGGTCATCGCCTCGAGGTCGGCGAGGGTTTCGGCGTCGGTGCTCGAGGCTTCGTGCGGGTGGATGCCGACGACGGCGAAGACTTCGGGGTGCGCCTGAGCGAGCGCGACTGCACGCGCGTGGCTTTCTTTACTGCAGCCCACATGCACGAACTGCACTACGCCAGCGGCGTTGCCGGCCGCCAGCGTGGCCGCGGTGTCCTCCGACATCGGCGCGTGGTCCAGATGACAGTGCGCATCGATGAGCCCGTCCACCCGGGGCGGTACGACTTCCTTCGTCATCGTGGCAGCGTAGCGCAGGCACTCGCCCGCGCGCGCATGTTGGTCAAATCAGCCCGCGGGTGGGGCGGGCTCGGTGGCACAGCCAAAGATGATGTCGATCGTGCCTTGCAGGAACGCTTGCAGCTTTTCGCAGGTCTGCGGACACGCCAGGATCACCGTGGGGTCGGCCGGATCGTCGTAGTACCAGCCGTCCACGATGTTGGGGCAGTCGCTCGCACTCGCGACCGCGCCGACCTGGAATCCACCGCCCATCCCGTCGGAGAACTCGACGTTGACCGCGTCGGGCTCGAAAGCCGCGCCGTCCGGTGGGGCGGGAATCTCCCATTCACACGCCAGACTTGAGCCAGAGATGACCTCGGTCGACAGCACGTCGAACACGGCCTGGAAGTCCTGGTCGCACAAGTCCGACGCGACACCCGAGGTAAGGTTGGACAGGTTGATGTAGTTGGTGCCGATGCCCGCGGCCTCGCTGCAGTCGACGTGGCACACCACCGAGTGGTGGATGAAGTCGACGTAGTTGGGGTTGAGGGCCTTGAAGGCCGCGTCGAACTCGATAAGCGGCATGTCCGAGGTGTCGTCGGTGACCACGACGATGTGCGTCGAGGCGTCGGGACGCATGACGTTCGCCCACTGGCCGTGGGAGTCCAGCAGCACCTCCCACGGGTTGTGGCTCGCCACGCGGCGGTCGACGTGCGTGAAGGTCGGCGCATTGGTGTCGACGGTTGGGCACCCACCCGCACCGAGCGGCGCGTCGACGCAGATCCCATTGCCGTCGTCCGGATAACTCGAGATCAAGACCACACGAACGTCGACACCGCTGTCGATGATCTGCTGCGAGAACGCGTTGATGTTGGCCTGGATCTGCTGGGCTTCGAAGTCCATCGAACCGGAGTTGTCGACAACGAACACAATGTCGGCGGGTTGCTTCATCGCGTCCGCGGCCTGACTCACCGCGGCGCAGTCTTCGGGCTCCTCCGTTTGTGGGATCCCGGTGTCGGCGCCGAGGTCGAACACGCCATCACCATCGCCCTCGCCATCGTCGTCCCCGTCGTTGCTATCGGTATCGCCATCGGTGTCGCCGCCGCTGAGCGAGGTCAGAGAACTGTTGTTCCCGCCGCCGCGAGGGGCTTCCTCGCTGCTGCAACCGACGGCCGAACTCAAAGCCACGATTGCCAGGAGCCCGAGCCCCTGACGCCAAAATCTCGATTCCGTCTGCTTCACGTCTGCGTCCAGTCTAGCCCTGACTTCGACACCGACGTTGGCCGAGGCTTCCGAGATGGCCGCACGTTAATCGTGCATTGCGCCTCGACCTGGAACCGCGACTATGACGCGCGATTGACGCCAAGCTTTTCAAGGGCCGCCCGGGCGTCGGTAACGGCTTCACGGACCGCTGGCCTTGGGTGCCAGGCGAAGCGTTCGAGCATCGCGCGGGCTTCCCCCTCGTCCTCCGCACCCTGCATACAGATCAGCGCGTAGGCCGCACGGACGCGGGTCACCCCGGGCAACCACCAACGTCTGGCGATCTCCAACACCTGGTCGCAGTCGGCGCTGTCTGCGCCACCCAGAGCGGCCAACGCTTCCAGGGCCAAATCGCGGTGTGCGCGCACAACAAGCGCCTCCAGGAGTCTTGGGCGAGCGACGCTGCGTCGCGCGTCGGCCAGCGCCATGGCGGCCGAAAAGCCCAGGCCGCTGTCCGCCTCGTCCCCGTCCAGTATCGCTTCGAGCGCCTCGCAGGTGGCCGTGCCCGGCGGATCGAGGCGGCCCATGGCGAGCACGAGGTTGTCCCGCACGGTGGTGTGCTGCTCGTGCCGCAGCGCCGCAACCAGATCGGCCTCGGCATCGTTGCCGGCGACCTCGACCAACGCCATCGCCGCCTGAAAGCGGACGTCGGGGTAGGGCGAGTCCATCGTGACTCGGATCTGCGCCAGGACCTGCTCGCGTTCCGGGGCGTCGGCTGGCGCGGCGGTGCCGAGAAAAGAGATGCCGATGATGGCGCACTCGCGAAGGAACATGATGTCGGGGGCGTCGCCCTCGGCCTGCAGCCAGTCCTCAACCAGCGCAAGCAGCGACGGTTCGCCGATTGTGCCGAGGCCGACGGCCGCCATCCCTCGTCTGGAGGCGGGTGCATCTTTGTCGGCGATCGCCGCTATGAATGTGTCGAGCACCTCGCGACCGCGCGGGTGATCGTCGGCGGCTCGCCATGCGGGCCCTGGTCGTGACAACTCGGCGAGCATCGCCATCGCGAGGTTGGACAGTGCTTTGTCCCGGGCCGACTCGCGCTTGGCGGTGGCGTCCCGCAACGCGGCACCAAGGCTTAGCTCTGCGCTCTGCATCGGGAGACCTCCAATAGGGTTTGTTCGAGTGCGAGACGCACGTTCGGATTGCGCGAGAGGCTCTCACGCAGCGAAAGCAGCAGGTCGAGTTCTCGGACCGTGCCCTCCGTGGTGGCATTGGGGCGGGCGGGTACCCCGGGCAGTCCTTCGGACGCACGCATGCGTCCCGACAGATCGAGTAACCACAGCTCGGTGAGACGGGCGCATGCGGCTCGCTCG
>JAESSZ010000624.1 GCA_016763875.1 Nannocystaceae bacterium | reverse complement strand
GGTCGTGCAACGACAACGTTCACAACTCCAGCGAGGCGGATGTCGACTGCGGCGGCTCGGACTGCCCGCAGTGCCAGCCCCCGCAGATGTGCAAGGAGAACTCGGACTGCACGACCGACGTTTGCGACAACGGCGAATGCCAGGCACCGAGCTGCTACGACGACATCCAAAACGGCAACGAATCGGGTGTCGACTGCGGCGGCGGATGCCCGAGTGTCTGCCTGCCTGGGCCTGGACCCTGCGAAAACAACGCCCAGTGTGAGTCCGACGAGTTCTGCCTCGAAGGCGAGTGCATGCCGTCCGACTGCGAAAACGGCATCCAGGACTCGAGCGAAACCGACGTCGACTGCGGCGGCATCGACTGCCCCGACTGCTCGGCGGGATCGGGCTGCGTGCTCGAGGAGGACTGCGAGTCGGGCGTGTGCATCGAGGGTGTTTGCGCCGAATCGACCTGCGAAGACACCGTACAAAACGGTGACGAGACGGACACCGATTGCGGCGGAGGCACCTGCGATGCGTGCCCCAACGGTGCCGACTGCGACAGCGGCGACGACTGCATCAGCGGGGCCTGCGACACAGGCACATGCGTCGCAGGTTCCTGCATGGACATGGTCCAAAACGGCCTAGAGACCGACGTCGACTGCGGCGGACTGCTGTGCGAACCGTGCGACCCGCTCGGCGAGTGCATCGAGAACGAAGACTGTGACTCGGGCGTCTGCGACATGATGGTGTGTGCCGACCCTGCGTGCACCGACGGGGTGCAAAACGGCGACGAAACCGACGTCGACTGCGGCAACTCGTGCGGCGTCAATACCTGCGATGTCGGCGAGTCATGCGACGACGACACCGACTGCGTCGAAGAAGTCTGCGAGTTGACGGTGTGCTCCGCGCCCGACTGCTTCGACGGGCTGCAAAACGGGCTAGAGACCGGGGTCGACTGCGGCGACGACGTTGGTCCTGGGTGTCAGTTATGCGACGACGGCGAAGGCTGCGTCAGCAATGCCGACTGCGATTCGGGGGTCTGCGACCTGGTTACGGGCGCTTGCCAGGTGCCCGCTTGCGCGGACGGCGTGCAAAACGGTGACGAAACCGACGTCGACTGCGGCAACATGTGCGGCCCGACTTGCGTGGTCGGGGAGATCTGCGACGACAACCTGGACTGCACCACCTCCAGCTGCGGCATCGGTCTATGTCTTGATGCAGCCTGCGACGACAGCATCCTCAACGGCGATGAAGGTGGCATCGACTGTTCCGGTTCATGTCCACAACCGTGCACGGTCACCGACGAAGACGTCGTCAACAGCACCACCACTGACTTTCAAACCTCGCCCGCCATCGCCGTGGCGCCCGACGGGAGCTTCTGGGTCGTGGTCTGGACCTCGAGCCCGGTGGCGGCCGCATCCCAGGACGGCGACGGGGCTGGCATCTTCGGCCAGATGTTCGACAATGCCGGACTCGTCGGCGCTGAGTTCCAAGTCAACAGCACCACGGCCGGTAACCAGCGCTTCGCCGACGTGGCGGCGTACAACGACGGCTTCGTGGTGACGTGGCAGTCCGACGACGACCAAGACGGCGACGCAACCGGTATCTTCGGTCAGATCTACGACGATGCGGGCGCGACGATCGGAAACGAGTTCCTGGTCAACGAGACCACCGACGACGTGCAGCGGCGGCCCAGTGTCGCCATGGATGGCGCTGGCAACTTCGTCGCATGCTGGGACGGGGTCACGGTCGACTACGACGTCTACTGCCGCAGGTTCTCCGCCGCGGGCGTTGCGTTGGCGGGCGAGGTACAGATCAACACCACCGACTTGGGCGACGAACAGCTCCCCGTGGTCGGGTGCGAGAACATCGGCAACTTCACGGTCGCGTGGCAAAGTTCCAACGGCGGTGATGGTGACGGTATCGGCATCTTCATGCGACGGTTCAACTCGGGCGGCGTTCAGGTCACCGGGGAAACGCAGGTCAACGCCACGACCGATGGGCACCAAAGCGAGCCCGCGATTGGGGTGGATCCTGATGGCGACTTCGCGATCACCTGGACGGCCGAATCGCTCGACGGCAGCGGCACCGGCGTTGCGTTGCAACTCTACAACGAGAATGCTGCCACCCAAGGCGGCGAAGTCACCGTCAACACGACCACCCTTGGCAACCAACAGCGCCCCACCATCGCGTTCGCGAGTGACGGCGACTTCTGGGTTGCGTGGCAGACCCCCAACGACGGCAATACGACCGGCGTCTTCGGTCAACGCTACCGAGCCAACGGCAGCACCTTCGGCGCGGAGTTCATCGTCAACGTGACCACCGATCAACGCCAAGAGGACCCCGACATCGGCATGCGGCTCAACCCGGATCTGCTCGGGGTTTGGTCGGACGGCGATCTCGCGCTGACGACCTCGGACATTCGCATCGTGCGCTACGACGGCGAGCTGTAGACGGCGAACTGTAGCCAAGCGGGGTCCAACGCGGGCCCCGTGACCTACTCGACGATGGCGACGGTGGCGCTGTAGACCATGGACGCGCTGACCTCGAGGTTGGCCATGTCGACGTCGCGGTCTGCAAGCGGGCGCCAGTTCTCATCGCGCTCAATCACCAGCTGAACCGCGCTGGGATCAATGTCAGCGCCGTCGGCGACGTCGTAGGCGACCTCAGCTGGGATGCTGAACGTAACGCCCGCCGGGAGCACCTCGTACGCGGGACCGATGGCATCCTCGGGGAGCTCGGTGGCTTCGACAATGCGGAGCTGCACAACGTCGGCAAGCGCTCCAGCCGGAATGTCGAGGGTGACGCGCCCGTCGTCGGAAGTGACGATGCCGCCGCGGGGACCCACGGCTGTCCCGTCCTCACCCGTGTCGCAGCCCGTGACCGAGCCAGCAGCAATGGCGAGGACAAGAGCGGCGACAACGTTGAAAGTCCCGTGGGTGCGGCGCGTCATGTCTCTTGTACGAAGCAAAGGGCATGCCCGATCGAAAGACGACGTAAGTAGTCGAAATCACCAGCATCCCACCTTGTATCCAATGTATTCCCGGCCACATCGGTGGCCACCCCCAGCGGCCACTGATGTCGCCAGTCTGCGCTCAGAACCCCGAGTGGCTAGCAGTGTCGTCGGCGTTTGCCGCCGCTGCCGTCGGTCGGGTTCTTGCCCTTCGCGGCGTAGTGGCTGATCGACTTCTGGATCGCGTCGAAGGCGTCGAAGGTCTTGCAGCTCGTTTCGCCGTGGTCAACGTCCACCGGACCGATTCGCTTGGCGACCTTCAGCGCGGCCTTGGTCATGGAAGGACGACAGCCGATCGCGATCAAGGCGGTGTTCATACCCTGGCGAACCCGGTTCTTAGCGTCGTGGATGCCTTCTTGGATCTGCTCAAGGCACCCGCTGAGTTCATCGTCCGAGACGCCACCGTCTTCGAGCAGGCGCTTGGGTTGCATCGCCAGGTTGGCGACGATCGACCACCCCATCGACGCGCGTCGCTCGTCCTTCATCCTGCGCCACTTCGCTGACCGGCTGGCGCCGTGTTTTGTGAACGCCGCGAGACTTGCGACCTCGCCGCCGAGCACAGAACTGCCCGCTTCTTTGGCCCAGCGGTCGAGCATCTTCGGCGTGACCTTGTCTTCCTCGGCACTCCAGCACGCAAACACGCGCGCATCGTGATTGCCGGAGTCCCAGAGTTTGTCCGCAAGCGCCTGGTCGTACTCAACTTGCTTGTCGAGTTTCTTCAAGAAGGCGTAACTCACCCCAAAAGCGGGTCCCGTCACGCCATGGCGCTCGTAGACTTTTCGGGTCTGAGCGGTGCCAGCGCCCTCAAGTGCTTTCATCACCTGGGCATAGGTATTCATGATCGAAGTCGAGTGTACGCCAGCGGGCCGCGAGGCGTTGCCCCCGCAGGTGCGCTCAGATCTGCAATACTTCGGGTCATCCTTTTCGGACCATGCGCGCGCAACCATGCTGACCGTTGAATCGTCCGTCATCGCCGTCACGGTCTACCGTGCTGGAGCTCTGGTCACTCGCGAAGCCAAGGTCTCGCGCGGCAAGGGCGGCTACCCGCAACACGTCCAGTTCGTCGGGCTTCCTCTGGCCCTCGACGACAGCTCGATCCGGGTCGAGGTCGACCTCGACACGGACGATGCCACCAACGACGATGCCGC
>JAESSZ010000623.1 GCA_016763875.1 Nannocystaceae bacterium | reverse complement strand
CGGAATACCGATCTTCCACGAGCCGGTGTTCACCGGACAGCCGCCACGGCATGACGGCTGGCCCGGTGCGGTCGATAACCGCTTCACGCCGCCTCCACCCCCGCGGCGCCGCTGAGTCGGAATCACAACACCATCGCGCTGCGCACAGGGATGGCCGCGCTACGAGCTTGTCGCGCTACGGCGGGCCCGGTAGCCGCAGGTTCCCAGCCAAGGCCGTGCTTGTCAGACCGTGGCGCGCAGAGCCGCGAGCGTGGCGGATACCAGTCGTTCGAGGCGTGCTCGCCCACACGCACCGCTGACCACCACCAGCCGCCAGTACAGCGGCGCTGCTAGAAGGTCGAGGCAGAGTTCTCGGTCGACCGACCCCGAGAGCTCTCCACGGCCGACGGCTCGGTCGATGACCTGCTCTGCCCGCTTGCGGCGGGTGCTCGCAAGCTCGGCTTGGACCGGAGCAAGTTCTCCGTTGCGGCCGCTGTGGGCATGGAGGTCGGGTAGAATCGCTCGCACGACGGGGCTGCGGAGCAGGCGCAGGACAGCGCGAAGCAGAGTGCGGATGTCGTCCTCCAGCGAGCCTGTATCGGGCACCGGGGTGACGCTCAAGGCGATCGTGCGCAAGGAGTCGGCGGCGAACTCGCTCTTGGACGACCATCGTCGGTACAGCGCTGCCTTGCCGACTCCGGCTCGGTTGGCAACGCGCTCAAGGCTGAGCGCATCGTACCCAGTCCTCGCCCATTCTTCGAACAAGGCTCGCCGCAACGACGCCGTCACGTCCTCCCGCAGGACCGCGGCGCCCGAAGGCGCGCGCTTCGAACGGTCGTGTGTTTGGTCGGAACGCTTGCGTTTCGTCGAGACTGCCATATCGTTCGTTGGAACGATACCGTATCGTCCTCTTACGGAGGGGCTCATGCACAACTATCCAGAATTCTCCACGTTCTCCGCCCTGCTGCGCACTGCGCTGGAGCTCCTCCCCGACCGTCCGGAGGCGGGCTTGCTCGACATGGTCAGGGATGACGTCGTGTTCGAGTTCCCCTATGCGGCGCGGAGCATGGTGCGACGAGTCATTGGAAGGGATGGCCTTGCCGAGCATTTTGCCAAGTCTTCCAAGCTTTTCGAGCTCGACCGCTTGAAGCTCGAAGCCGTACACCGCAGCGACAGAGGTCGCACGGTGGTGTTCGAGTTCACCGCCGCGGGACGGTGCGTGGCCACGGGCCGCCCCTACCCGCAGCGTTATGTCTCCGTCGTCGAGCTGCGAGAGGGCCTCATCGCGCGCTATCGAGACTACTGGAACCCGCAAGTGCTGCTCGATGCGATGGGCGATTCTGTCTCGGCGTTTGCGGAGGAGAAGGCCTCGTGAGTGGCCCGGTGTTGGTGACCGGGGCGACGGGAAAGACCGGACGCCGCGTTTGTAGACATCTCGAGGTGGCGGGCCGATCTGTGCGTCGGGGCTCGCGGAGTGCTCCCGTCCCGTTTGACTGGTTCGACAAGGCCACGCATGCGTCAGCCGTCGACGGGGTGTCCGCAGGCTACCTCGTCGCCCCCTTCGGCCCGACCGAGTTGCTTCCGGTCATGCGGCCCCTGATCGACCAGCTGCTGGGTCAGGACGTCGATCGCATTGTGTTGCTCAGCGCCGCGTCACTGGAGCGCGGCGGTCCGCTGATGGGGGAGGTGCACGAGTATCTCGCGACCCATGCTCCGCGGTGGGCGGTCCTACGTCCCAGCTGGTTCATGCAGAATCTGTCCGAGGCTCAGCACCTGACGCCGATTCGGGAGCAAGGCCAGCTCGTGTCCGCCACTGCGAGTGGGAGGGCAGGGTGGATCGATGCCGAGGATATCGCCGCGGTCGCGTGCGCTTCGTTGCTCGATCGGTCGAGCCCGAACGGCGAATTGCTTCTCACAGGACCGCAGGCGCTCTCATACGATGAGGTGGCGGCGAGCATCGGCCAAGCCCGCGGGCGTGCCGTGGAGCATGTCCGTATCAGCGAGGAAGACCTCGCTGCGCAGTTTGAGAGTGCGGGCATGTCGGCCGCCTACGCGAAGGTACTCGCTTCGATGGACGAGGATATCGCCCAGGGACGGCACGACTTCGTCACGGACACCGTCCCACGTATCCTCGGTCGCCCCGCGCGGTCCCTCGACCGGTTTGTGCTCGAGCACGCGGCGGCTTGGCGCTAAGAACGGTGAGTAAGATGCGCGTGATGTTCAACAAGGTTCTCGAACTGCCCGGGGATCCGTTTCGTTAGCGGTCGGTTATGGCGAGCACCACACGAGAGGGGGAGGAGGGGGAGCGGGCTACTCCATGCACGACGCAGGCGCTCGCGCTGTCGATCGACACGTCGCCGACAACGCCGCTACGCCGTGCGTCGAAGGCGTTGCGGCGGGTGTTTTCAGAACACACGCGACAGCACGTCTTGCTGCGTAGCTATACTGTGGACGGGGGCCGGAAGGCCGTCGAGGCTGCCGTCCGCGGGCGGATCGAGGCCGTCAACGGCGCGGCGCGCTACCTACTGCGTCCCACCGAAGACGGGTTCTGCTTCGGAATCCTGGACATCCACGCGACAACTGCGCCCCACGGGTTGGTTCGGGCACGGGTCGACGACGACGGCACGATGACGGTCACCGGGGAGGTCGTGATCGCCCGCCCAGGGCTCTCGACCGCGAAGTCCGTTTTGGCGACCGGATGCGCCGCGTACGTATTGGTCGGCCTCTGGTGGCCCGCCCTGTTTTGCGTGATGTTCCTTGTCGCGGTGTTTGTGCGGAGGCGTTCGACCCCGCCTCCCCTGAACGAGATGCTCAACGAGGTCCTTGGGCAACTCGACATCGCCGTGCGTCCGCTCCAACGGGCCGCGCTGCCCGGCGCCCCGTTCCGTTAGTCTTCTCGACGGGGGCTCGTCGCGCGGCTCCCAACATCGCGGACCGCGTCCCATCGGTCTGTTTCGAGCGGTCGCGGCGCAATACCGGGCGGTCTAAAGGTTGGCGACTGAGCCTTCCTCGGTACAACGCAAGGCGCACCATCTGGACGCCGCCGTGCTCTGAGCCTCGAGATCGTCAATGACGGTCTCGCCTGTCATCCTGTTGCTCGCTCGGGGTCGGGAGTCATCATCCCCTCATCGTCACTCGCTCCAGTACGTTGTCCACCTCGCAGTTCGACATCGTGCCATCCCAGGTCCACAGGCGAGTCCATCGGTACAGCACAGACACCGAGTTGCCCTCGAAGGAGAGCTCTCCTTCGATCAAGTGAAGTTCCTCCGTGCCCTCTCCGAAGGGGTCATGGGTGCACTCGGTCTCACGAAGCTCCAACATATCCGTCGCCGTCGCGTCCGCGTCCGGCTCGCAGATGGGAAGATTTGTTCTGTAGTGAAGCTTGTCCCCCGTCGTCACCACCAACTCGAAGTCCTGAATCGTACCCCTGGTTTGGCCCAACCCCGAAACCGTACAACGTTCGACGAGTTCCCCGAGGTAACGCTCTTCGACAATCCCGGTGTCTGGCCCACATCCGGAGAGCAGCGCGACGACAACGCCCAAACTTCGCCGTGACGCTGTTGCGACACGAAGGCCCCTCTTCAAGCCGCCAGTTGGCGCTCCCTCGTCTGGTGCGCGCGCGCACCTCCTGAACAAGCGGGGCAGGCCATGGACCACCGAGGAAGTGTACAGGCCGCCAAGCGCAGAGTCATGGCCCAGTCGTTGGTCACGTAGAAGAAGCACCGGACGCTGTCGCAGATAAACTGTTGCCCGCATTCCTCGAAGAAGTTCTTTCGCCGCACGATTGATCCCGGGCAGCGGGCGCCACCCTCCGTCGTCAGCGCCCAACGTAGCGGGCTGGTCTCGATCGGAGCCCGGTGAGGCGGTGTAGCAACGACGACAACTTGTGCGACGAGGCACTGGCATGAGCAACGGATGCGACGACGCGGCCAACCTCGCGTGTAGCCGGGCGCTCGGCTCGAGCTGCCTGTGCTCGGCAGCGACAGCGTCCGGGATTCTTGCTGCTACTACCCGGGGTCAAAACACGACTGAGCGCGCCGAAGTAAACCGCGGCCTGCCCGTAGCCGTCTCTACCGGCCAACCGTACACTGCAACGATGCGTCGCCCTCCACCCCTCACGCGCGTCGCAAGCTACCCGGTGGTCGGCGGTCTTGGGGTCGTGGCCCTCCTCGCCACCCTGGCGTGGATGATGGAGCGCGTCGATATCGATCCAGTCGTACTGGACGTACGCACGTTTTGGGCGGAACCCTGGCGCTTGGTCACCTCGGTCCTGCCGCATATCGGCT
>JAESSZ010000622.1 GCA_016763875.1 Nannocystaceae bacterium | reverse complement strand
GCCGGGCTCTGTCCGACACGCGTGTGTCAGTCGCTCCGTGGCTGGGGGGTGGCAGCGTCGGCCGGTTTTCCGGGCATCACAAGGCCTTCGTTAAGGTCAGTCGATCGAAGATGCCATCAGTCTACGGAGCCTCCGCGTGTGTGCACAACCCGGAAACCGGGCCAATTTCGCCATGTTCGTGGTGACCAGGTGTTACGGGCGACGTCGCACGGCGCCGAGCGCGAGCAGGCCGAGCAACCAGGTCGGCGTTGGGCCGCCGTGCCCCGCCCCGCGCGTGGTGCAAGCGCAGCTCTCACCGAGTCCGTCGCTGTCCTGGCCGAACATCTCGGGGAGCGAGCCGGGGTCGCTGGTGCCGTCGCCGTTGCCGTTACCGCCGTCCGTGCCGTCGCCGTCCCCTTCGCCGCCGTCCTCATCGCCATTGCCGCCGCCGTCCTCATCGCCATCGCCGCCGCCGTCGCCGTCGGAAGGTGGCGGATCGGGATCTGCCGTCACAACCACTGTGACGATTGCGCTCTGGGCGTCGTTGCCGGACAGGTCTGTGGCCCGGACATAAAACTCGTATTCCCCCTCGGGCACGTTGGCGACGTCCCAGCCCCAGGGCTCATCGGTGTCCGCCTGCACTTCTTCGCCGTTGTTGAACAACACGATTTCTTGCACGCCAACGTCGTCGGCCGCCTCCACCGTGATGGTGAAGTCCGAGCCGATCGCAAACTGTTGTCCGTCGACCGGGTCGACGATAGCCACGGTGGGGAGCGCTGTGTCCGGCGTCGAAGGGCCAAACAGCGCAAGCAACTCCTGGTAGGAGTTTTGTTGTCCCGCCGACCCACACTGCGCGGCGTGCTGCGTGCCACAATTCGCGCCGCCGACGATCGGGATGCAGACGTCTGTAAACGAGGCGTCACCGCCCGCGTTGACCGGGTTCATCACATCGCCGGGGGCGTCGACGTGCTCTAGACCGTACGAGTGCGCGACTTCCTGACCGATCGTTGTCGCGGTGATCGCAGCCGAGAATCCGTCGTTCTCGGAGTGAAACGCATACGTGATGTTGTTGTGGGTCTGCTGGTCGTTGCAGTCCAGTGGCGCGATGCCCAACACGCCACCGCCGAACGGGTTCGTTGGGCCCGTCATGTTCATCGTGTATTCGCCGGACCCCGGTCTGGTGTCCGTAATACCGATGTTGAACGGAGCCCAGTCGGCGCGCACGGCCTGCATCACGGCGTCGCGCTTTGAGCCCTGACCGTACGCAGCGAAGCTCCCCGCGAGTTGTCCGATCTGTGTCGTGTTGGTGGTCGCGTTGTCGGAACCTCCCGACAACTGGGCCCCGTCGAAGTTGACGAAAATAGTCCCCGTGGGAGCAGCACCACCCTGCTGCGGTGCATCCGCGGCGCCCTCCGGCGGGGAGGGGTCTTGGGAGTTGTTCGCGGGGACGGGGATCGGGTCGGCCCGGCGTTGCCCCAGGCCAATGTCCTGCAGCTCCTCGAGAGTCATGCTCCACACGTTTGGCTCGCTGGGCCCGGGGTCGGCGAGGGCCGGTCCGGCGACCAGCAAGGCAGTCGCGGCAAACGGGAGAGACAAGGCGGTAAGGGACTCGCGAGTGCGCATCGGCCACCGCCAACATACCGAGCCACGGTTACCGCTGGCAACTCAAGTCCGAACGAATCCCGGCCACTACCTATTCGAGCCCAGTTGACGATGCCGCCGAGCGGCGTCCACGCCTTAACCGATCACACACGGATTACACTGACGCTGCCCTTTGCCCTCGCGACTACTGCGGGACGACGAGCTGGTCGCGCAGCCCGGACGAGATGTGCACCTTGTCGGTACCATCGATCACAACCGCCTCCAGTGCGTCGTTCGCCTCAACGAACGCCATGCCGGTCTGCACGCCCATCACGGCGATCGCCGTGGCGTAGGCATCGGCGTCGGTTGCGTTGGCGGCCACGACCGTTACCGAGCGCGGGCTGCGTTCCGCGGTAATGGGCCACCCCGTCCTTGGGTCAAGGATGTGCGCGTAGCGAACGCCGTCGTGTTCGAAATAGCGCTGGTAGTTCCCCGAGGTCACGACCGCGCGACCACTGGTGGGAAGCACACCCACCACGCCGCGTTTGTCCGGCGCCTGGATACCCACCGCCCATGGCTTGCCGTTTTTGGTCCCCGATGCGTAAGTGTCTCCGCCGGCCTCGACCACGTGGTGTATCAGCCCGCGCGCGACGAGAACCGCCGATGCACGATCGACGGCGTAGCCTTTGGCGATAGCGCCAAGACCCAGCATCATGCCGGCCTTGGCGAGACGCACGACTTGCGCCTCGCGATCGACGTGCAGGTTCCGGTAGTTCACCAAGGGAAGTTTCTCGGCGATGGCCGCGGCTGGCGGAGGCGTCGCGCCAGGCGCGAAACTCCACAGTTGGCCGACACCGTGGAACGTTGGGTCGAATGCGCCTTGGGTCTCGGCCGCGATGACCCGGGCGCGAGCCAGGATCTCGACTAGTTCGGGGCTCACTGCGACGGCTTCGCCTCCGGCGGCGGCCGAGATCCGCGATAGCTCGCTGTCGGCTTGCCACTCGCTCATCATGTCTTCGATGCGAGACATTGCGTCGAGGGCAGCCTGCATCGCGGCGCCAGCCTCCGCGGCGGTCTTGTCTGGGGGCAGCCATACGTTGAGGGAGACGCGTGTCCCCATGAGCTCCGCGTCCGCGTAGATGGTGCCGTCCTTGCGCACGGGGGGCGCGCTGGGATCGGCGTCGGTGTCGGCGTTGGCGTCGGTGGGCCCGCTGGTCTTGGACTCGACGGCTTGGGCCTCTGCGGTGACCGGAGCCGCGACTGGTGCAGCGCCCGAGGTTGTGGGTGCCGGGCCGCCATCACACGCGAGCGCGAACGCAAGCGGTGGCAGCCACAGCGCCGTCCGTCCGCGCCACTTCATGGTCTCTTCTTTTTGCGTGGTGGCGGTGGTGGCGGTGGCGTCTTGGGGTCGCGCCGCGGAGGGGCCGGGGTCATCGGTCGCGGTCGCGTCTGCTCGTCTTCGGGAGAGGTACGACGATGTGAACCGCTCCCTGGCGGCGGGGGGAGCAACGCGCGAATGCGACTGAGTGTATCGCCGCGTTTGGTCTTGACGTCGGACGGCGTGGTGATCTGTAGGAGTTCCTCGGGCTCGAGCTCCATTGGATTCATGGCGCGGCTGTCCGGGGTGCTCGCGAACTCGAGGACTTGGTCGAGCAACGCGTCGAGCTCGGTGTCCTGTTCCCGGGCGGGGGGGCCGCCGCCGAGCAGTGCGAAGAGTGCTGCGTCTTCGTCGTCCAACGGCGTTGCAGCCGAGGATTCGATCGCGGATTCGATCGCGGGTGCGGCAGCATCGCGGGCGCCCTTGCGTGGCGGGGT
>JAESSZ010000621.1 GCA_016763875.1 Nannocystaceae bacterium | reverse complement strand
TTCCGGCGGATAGTCTTCCGCCGGGGCGCCCCAGGTGGCGCCGGCGTTGTTCACCAGAATGTCGATGTCGCCGAGTTGGCTATGCGGGGCGACAGCAACGACGGCGGCTGCGACCCCAACGAGGCCCACCGCGCCCAACGTCCACCGCCGAGCCGGGCGGCGATCGACGGTTAGCGCCGCGAGCATCGACGACATGTCTGGCCATCGATCGTTGGGTTGCCGCGCGAGCGCCCGCCGCAAGACTCGCCAGATCCGTCGCGGTACCGGCCGATCGTCGGGAGGAGGCTCCGGTTCCCCAGTTGTGACCGCGAGCGCCAACTCCGCGACCGCTCGTGCTTGATACGGCCGTCGCCCGAACAGCCCCTCATACAGGGCGACCGCGAACCCAAACTGATCGGCGCGTGCATCGACTACCGCGCCGAGGTGCTGCTCTGGCGCCATGTATGCGGGCGTACCCAGCAGTGAACTCGCTCCCGAGATCGGTTCGAGGGACGGGTCCGGTGCGCTGAGCAGGGCGTCCTGCACAGCCGCCGACTGGAGCGTTTCAGCTGCGGTGCTCTCCGAGTGCCTCGGTCGGTCTTCGCGACGCGCCAAGCCAAAGTCCAGCACGCGGGGCTCGCCGTCCGCGGTCAGCAGGACATTGTCGGGTTTGAAGTCGCGATGAACGATGCCTGCGGCGTGGGCGTGCGAGAGCCCCCGCCCGGCGGCGACGAATTTGTCGAGCACCGCCTGCCAGCTGCGCGGCGAGTCGAGCAGCCACTCGGTGAGCGTTCCACCCGGAAGCAACTCCATCGCGATGAAAACTCCATCATCGACGCGGCCCACGTGGTGCACTTCGGCGACGTTGGGGTGCGACAGACTCGCCATCGCACGGGCCTCGCGGACGAGACGCTGTGCACCGGATGTGTCTCGTGCGGTGACGCCTCCGTACGCATTGATAATCTTGAGCGCGACCTCTCGGTCAAGGTCCGGATCAAACGCAGCGTAGACCTGGCCCGCGCCCCCGGTGCCGAGCAGCCGTCGTACCTGATACCGATGGACGACGTCTCCCGGTGCGAGCAGTGCCGTCGGGAACCGTCCGAAGGGCGTGTCGTCGTCGTCGGCTAACGTTCGCCGCGCAGTGTCGTGCTCGGTCGCCGTCATCCGCGCCACGAATCATAGCGTGCGCCGCCTACCACTCGCACGTTATCTGTTGCTTGGGGATGAGCCGATACGGCGGAAGCGCGGGGAGTTGCGGTGGTGAGTCGCCACAGCCGGGATCTGCCAGATCGTCCTGATGGTCGAAATCGTTGTCGACACCGTCGCTGCACGCCGTTCCGGAGTCCTTCGACTCCGGATCTGGGGCACCGACTAGCCATCGGTCGTCGATGCGCCCCCAGATCTCCTCGAAATATGCGGCGTACTGCTCGCCCAGCTCCGCGGAGTGCAGGATCACGACATTTTCGTCGTTGTCGTCGTCCCCCGCGGTCGTCCAGTTCATCGAGCCCGTCACAAGGATCTTGCCGTCGATGATCGCTGACTTCATGTGCATCTTGCCGCCCCAGTCTTCGACCTTCACCGGGATGCCGGCCGCGCGCAGCAACTCGTGTTTGGTGTAGCCGTTCTTGGCTGCGGTGGCGTCGATGATCACGCGGACCTTCACGCCTTTTTGGTGCAGCTTGATGAGGTCGGCGGCGATGTGTTTGTGCGTTAAAAAGAACACGGCGACGTCGACGCTCTCCTTGGCGGCCTTGAGAATCGGGCGCACGCGTTCGCGGATCGGGGTGTCCTGCGGAGAGAACAACAACTCAACGTCGGCATTGCCCAGCGCGACTCGCAGCGTTCCGTTGGATTTCTTGGCCCGATGGTATCGACCCTTGACGAACATTTGGTCCATCTCGTCGAGGTACGCCTTGGCGATCTTTCGCGAGTCGATCACCGTGACCAGGTTTGCGTTGTAGCCCCCCGTGCCACTGTCGCTGATGTTGGTCGACCCGGTCCACACGAACCGATTGTCGACCACGAAAAACTTGTTGTGCATGATCGCGTCCGCGCCATCGAGTGTCTCCCGACTCGCGTGTGCGGCCATGAGGCAGTTGTCGCCGAGGTCGTACGCCAGACATTGCACGGGGCCTAGAAATCCCTCGGGGCGTGGGCACTTGGGTTCGTAGCTCGTTGTCGCCTTCGCTTTTTCCTTGGCTCGGGCGATGTCGGCGGTGTGGTCGTCGTGGACCGTACCTAGCGCCGCTACGAACGTCTCGGTGCTCGAGTAGTAATTGTTGCCCTCGGCGTCGCGGTCGACCACGCCCCGGATGTCCACGCCCCGGGCTTTGGCACGCTGCAGTGCGGTGAAAATCGTGGACTGATTGCGCATCCCGTAGACCGCGAAGTCGATACTGACCTCCGCGTCGTCGAGCAGACGGACCAGCGCGGTGCAGACCTCCGCCTCGCAGGTGTCGGTGGGGGCGTCGCCCGAGGGGAGGTTGAGAATCAGACGCACGTTTCCGCTCGGGTCCTTGAGCGCCGCCGTGGGCTTGGCCGTGTCACCCCTTGAGGATGACAAGCCAGACCGACTACGAGAGCGAAGGCGAGCGTGGACCGCATGGGGCCGATGGTAGATCACCTTGGTCGGTCCCGATGGTTGGCCCGGGCGCGGCTACAGGGGGCAAGGGTCCACCAGATGCAGCGAATCGTCGTCCTCGACCGTGAACAGCAGCCTGCCGCCGTCAAAGACGATTGCATAGGGTTCTTCGAAGTCGTCCAGCGAGATGTCGAGCTCCGTGGGCGTGCCGGGATCGCTGACGTCGACCACGGCCAGTAGCGGCACCTGGGTTGAGGCGGTGTCGTCGCCCAGGACAAACAATGTCGCGCCGTCTACGGCGACCGCGTACGCGCGATCACGTTCGTACAACCCGAGTTCGACGGGCATGGCGGGGTCGGTCATGTCCAAGATGTTGACGCCGTCCGCATGGGCGACGAACACGGTTGTGCCGTCGGCCGCGAGGTTGATGGCGTTGGCACTGGTGGCAAAGACCGCGAGTTCCGTGGGCGAAGCAGGGTCGGAGACATCCACGCTGATGAGGCCCCCGCCGCTCGCCGCGACGTAAGCGGTGTCGCCGACCACGACGAGTGCGTTGGAAGCACCGGGAAGGATGAGGGTTGGCGCGAGCTCCGTGGGCATGGTGGGGTCGGTTACGTCGTAGGTTCGGATCCCGTTGGAGTTGACGACGAAAAATGTGTCACCCACCACCGCGACGTCTTCGGCGTCGTTGGTGTCCTCGGAAGCGACCTCGAGCATCGCCGTCGGATCGGAGATGTCGACGATCTTCCAGCCCGAGCCGCGCAGGCCGACGTAGGCGTGCTCGCCCGCGACCGCGATGGTGGTCGACAGCTCGCCGGGGCCGAAGTCGAGCACGCCCAGCGACGTGGGCGTCGCGGGATCGGAGATATCCACCGCCTCGATGCCACCGGAGCGAACCGCGACAAAGACGGTGTCTCCCACAACGGCGAAGCCGCGTGCGTCTCCGTCGGTAGGGGTGAACACGCCGAGCTCAACCGGTGGGCCGCAGACAATGGGGCCGGTGGTGCCCGACTCTTCACCGCTGCCACCGCTGCTGTCGCCAGAGCTTGCGCCCGTGTCATCGACGGTCGCCGTGGAATCGGATCCTCCGCTGGTGCCCGAGTCGGCCGATTCTCCCGTGTCGGGAGCAGTGCCGTCGTTCGTTGGTGTGCTCGTGGTGTCGGCGTCGGTCGTACCGGACGCACCGCCATCGTCGTCATCCGAGGAGGGACAGGCGATGGCGAGCAGAGGCAAGGCCAATAACAAGGTAGGAAGGGCGTGACGGGACGAGCGCATACAACTGACCGTAACGTCGCAATCTGGCCTGCCAATCGACGACCCGCGACATTTAAGGCTTTCAATCAAAACCTGTGGTGACGGTGGCGCGAGCCGGCCGCGGTGCCGTTGCAACAGATCTTAACTCCGCCTAAGTGCACCGTTTCACCCCTCTTTCTCGGACGCGGGGAGAGCGCGTCGACTATAGTCGTCTTTGTCATCGTGACCAGCTTTCCTGATACCGAACGCACCGCGAGCTTTGATGCTGGCAGTGACACCGACCCCAACCTCGAGTGGTCGATCGTCTTGGCCCACCATCGCGATCCTGAGCGAGTCGGTCGGTCGGTGAGGCTCGCGCCCGGTGACAGTCTGGAACTCGGACGCGCCAGCGAGGCCTTTGGCCTTTCGTCGATGAACGACGAGCACCTGTCGCGAAAACACCTCCGCCTCACGGTCGACGCGCGGGGAAATCTGCAAGCCGTCGATGACGACAGCCGCAACGGCAGCTACCTCAACGGCGCTCGCATCGCGATGGGGCGGGTGTCTTCGGGCGATGTGATCGGCATTGGTCGGCTGCTGTTGCTCGCCGAGCGTGTGGCTCGCTGCACGCCCGACGAAGAGGTGATCGACGATGACGGTCACGATGACGACGCGGGGGCAAGCCAGGCATGGACACGCTGTGTTCGAGCGGCAGATCGCGTGGCGCAACGCAATACGCCCGTGCTCGTTTGGGGGCCGACCGGGGCCGGCAAAGACCGCCTGGCGCGACGGATCCACCGCCGCAGCGGGTGTCGCGGTGAGTTCGTTGTGCTGCGATGCGGCAGCTTTGGCGAAAACGCCGCCTCCGTGCTGCTGGGCGAAGATGGTCGCAGCGAACTTGAGGCCGCCCGTGATGGCACGCTGTATCTCGACGGTATCGACGACGCACCGGAGGCATTGCAGGCGGCACTGCTTGAGTTACTTGAGCATGGACGTCTGCGCCGCCCCGACACCGGGCGCACGGCCCAACTGACGGTGCGGTTCATTGCCTCGGCACGCGAAGACCCGCGTGCGGTCGCTGGTGTGCGACAGGACTTCCTTCATCGAATCTCGGGTTGGGTGGTACCGGTTCCTGCATTGCGAAAGCGTCGGTCCGACGTGGTCCGCCTGATGAATGTGTTCGCGCGGCGGTACGCTGGTGAAGGCGTGGGCTTGCATCCCGAGTTGGTGTTTCGGTTGCTGAGGCACCCATGGCCGGGCAACGTGCGTGAACTCGAGGCCGTGATCGAGCGCGCGGTGGTTGAGCGCCGCGAAGAATCGCTCATCACCGAGTTTCCCGAACTCGACGACATTCTCGTCGACGCGCGGGAGCCCGCCGCGATCAGCACCATGAGTCGTGCTCCGCGGGCGCGCCAGGCTTGGGTTGTCGCGGCGTCAGGTCGTTGGTTTGTGACGCCTGAGGGTGAAAAACAGCACTTGGAACGTCGCAAGATCCTCGCCCGGCTTCTTGGTGCTTTGGTCGCGGCGCGGCGCGACCGTCCGGGTGAGCGGCTCACCGTCGCCGATCTGCTCGCGGCGGCATGGCCGGAAGATCGTTTTGTCGGAACCGCGGGCGCCAACCGAGTGTACGTGGCCCTCGCGACGCTGCGTAAACTTGGGCTTCGCGACGTGGTGGTGAGGACCGACGGCGGCTATGTGATCGATCCCGACGCGCGGGTGCAGATCATCGAAGACTGAGCGGCTACCCAAGCATCGCGAGCCAGGTTCGTGCCTCTTCGAGGCGGTCGGGCATCTCCCCGAATCTGCGGTAGATGTCGATCGCCTGCTCCGCAAGCTCGCGAGCCCGATCGGCGTCGTCGTCGGCGACGGCCTTCGCGAGCTCGAAATACGCCTCTCCGCTGTGAATGGGCTCGTGGTGCGGCTCGATGGCCGCAAGTTCGACTGCGCGTTCGAGGGCCGCGAGCATGGCGGCGGTACTACCGATGGCGCGGTGCGCTCGGGCGATGTCGATGTGCAACCCGACGTTGGCGAGATCCTCTTTGCCGGTGCGGAGCTCGTTGTTCGCTAGCGCGGCGAGGTAGTGCTCCAGTGCCTTGCCCGGGTCACCCTTGGCGAGCGCGACCCGCCCGGCCGTCTTTTGCACAATGCCGAGCGCGATTTGCCCCGCCTCGGACAGGGCCAGGACGCGTCGAAGCGAGGTTTCAGCGAGCTTGGAAGCGCGGTCTAGTTCCCCGAGCTCGACCAGCGCTTCGGCAGCATTGGCGCGGTAAGCCCAGGGGGTCGCATCTTCGGGACCGCGGGCTGCCTCCATGAGGTCGGCGGCCTCGAGCAGAGCCTGCACCGCCTCATCCATGCGACCGGCGGCCGACAGAGCGTATCCCCGATAAGCGACCGCGCCCGCGCGTTCCGCTGGAGGGACGTTGGGTTTCTGATCGAGGAACGCGATGCTCTTGTCGATGTGCTCCAGCGCTTCGGCGTATCGACCGGCACTCTCGTACGCCGATGACAAAGCCTGGTGCATTGTGGCCAGCTCTGGGTTGTTGGCCCCGTAGACCGACACCCCCGTCTCGAGCGCGGACTCTAGAAATGGCAGTGCGTCGCTGACGTTGGTGCCTGTGAGCATGCAGGCACCGACGTTCTGCTGGGCGGCGACGATCGCCAACTGATGGGAGATCTCGGTCGAGTACGCGCCTGGGTTGTTCTGGCGAATGTCGAGTGCCGCCGCCATCGCCGAACACGCCGCCTCGATGTCGCCCATCCTGTGATAAGTCGCCCCTAGGTTGTTGAGGAGCGAAGCCTCCAGTTGGTGATCCCCACCCGCACGGGCGAGCGCAGCTTCGGCCTGCCTCGCCAGACGTAGCGCGCGTGGCCCGTTTCCTCGAACGTATCCCTCAAGGTACACGGCCTCGACGTGTGCGGCCGCCACAAGTTTCCATCGGTCCGCTGCCTCCGCGACTGTCACTGCTTCGTCGAGGAACTCAACCGCGGCATCGTTTTTGCCAACCGACTGAAGCGCGCTTGCCCGGGTCGTGAGCGCGAACGAGAGCAGCGGGGCGTAGTCTAAATCGCGCGCGCGTTGCAGTGCCGCGGCGCTCATCGTATCGGCCTGCTCACCGTGGCCAAGATGTTCACGACGTTTGGCCGCGCGAACCTCGGCCCGGATCTCAGCGGCAAGCTCGCGCAGCTCAGGTGGGGTGTCGTCGGCTGGCTCGTCGTTATGAAGGCAGCGGGCCGGCATCGATCCCGCCGAGGCGATGGCTATCGCCTGATCCACGGTCGTGGGGTCACCCGCCTTCAGGGTTGTGATCGTCTTGGAGAGCCGTTCACGCTGCCCCTCGAGACACTTCATGCGTACATCTAGGGTCTCATTGGGGCCCTCGCAGGCTTCGGCGTATGCATTGGCCCAAGCGACCGTACGCGTGTCGAGTTGCTCGAGCACCTTGGTCGCGGTGGTGCTCCCGTGTTCACGACCGCTGTCGGTCAATGCGGTCTCGACGGCTCCGCGTTCGTGCAGCCCCCACAGTGCGTGCATGCGCTCGCGGCCGACTTCGCAGGGCCGCTCCGCCTCTGGAACCAGGGCGAAGACGAGCAATCCGACGCCGCCGGTAAGCACCGCCGCCGCCACCGGACCACGGAGACTGCGTCGGGAATGCAGTGCTCCCAGCAATGCCCGCATACTCCGGAATCGTTGATCGCGATCCGGATGCATCGCGCGCCGCAGGTGGGGACCGTGGCGTCGGAGCCACCGGGTCTGCGTCGGGACGACGGGCGGCCC
This sequence comes from Nannocystaceae bacterium, assembly GCA_016763875.1. Lineage (GTDB taxonomy): Bacteria > Myxococcota_A > Polyangia > Nannocystales > Nannocystaceae > JAESSZ01. The sequence goes on along the minus strand of JAESSZ010000621.1, from coordinate 3,820 downwards.
GTCTAGCTTTTCCGAAAGCAGGCCCATCGCCGAGGTGGCCTCGAATGGCCGTTGACCCACCAAGGCTTCGAAGAGCGTCACCGCAAAAGCGAACTGATCTGTGCGTTCGTCGATCGCCTCGTTCGGATCGCTGTGGTGTTGTTCCGGAGCCATGTAGACCGGACTGCCGAGCGCAGCTCCAGTGCATGTCAGCGTGGGTATCTGTTCGGGCTGGGTAACCTCGAAGTCCTCAGACCCTCCGTTGGCCGACTCTTGCAATGCGCGGGCGAGGCCGAAGTCACTCACCCGGACCCGACCGTCGTCACCGATGAGGACGTTGGCCGGCTTGAAGTCGCGGTGGATGAGTCCAGCTTCATGCGCCGCGATGAGCCCCTGGCCGGCTGCAAGTACGTTCCGCAGAATCTCATCGTTCGATCGTGGCGCCGCCGACAGCCAGCCACCCAACGTGGTGCCGCGGACCAGTTCCATGACGACGAAAGGCCGCCCCTCGGAGATGCCAGAGTCGTAGACCTGCACCACGTTCGGGTGCACGATTCTCGCCATCGCCCGTGCCTCGCGGACAAATCGTGTTCGCGCCTGCTCGGAGCCCGCGCGTTCCGGTCGGATCAGCTTGATGGCGACATCTCGCTGCAACTTCGGATCGACGGCCAGGTAGACCGTACCCATGCCGCCCGCGCCGATCCGTGTCTTGAGTTGGTAGCGGCCGATGCGTTGACCGGCCTCAGGCGTGGCGAAGCGCTGTCCAATCGCCATCTCTCCGTCCGGCAGGGTGCGCGTCACGGCCTGACGCACGCTCCGATTGGGCGGCGTTACCATTGGAGCTCGACTCCCGGGCAATGCGCGGCAATGCGCAAACCCCATCGTAGCGTGGCTCTCACGGCTGCGTTGGCCGTGTTTGGGCCCCCACTGGCACTGGGCAACCGCGCTTTGTCCGCTGTGCGGGTTCGCTCAGTTTTCCCGGACGACCGATCGGTCAATCGAGGCGGACTCTGGGGTAGGCTCCGGACGCCTATGGACCTGTCGTTTTCCCCGGAGGACGAAACCTTCCGCCAAGAAGTGCGCGATTTCATCGCGACTGCATTGCCGGAAGATCTGAAAGCCAAAGCCGATATCGACGCGCCGTTTCCCATGGAGGACACGATGCGTTGGCACAAGATCTTGTACGCCAAGGGGTGGGTTGCGCCGCAGTGGCCTAAGAAGGCCGGCGGGCCAGGGTTCTCCGCGACCAAGCGGTTCATCTTGACCGAAGAACTCGAGCTGGCCGGTACGCCTCCGCTATCGCCGTTCGGGCTCGTCATGGTCGGTCCGGCCATCATGCAGTTTGGGACGCCTGAGCAACAGCAACGATTCCTCCCACAGATCTTAAATGGTGAGGAGACATGGTGTCAGGGCTACTCCGAACCCGAGGCGGGTAGTGACTTGGCGTCGCTGCGCTGCAAGGCCGACGAAGACGGGGACGATTTCATCATCAACGGTCAGAAAACCTGGACGACGTACGCCCAGTACGCGGACTGGATTTTCTGTCTGGTGCGAACCGACCCGTCGGTCAAGAAGCAGGCCGGGATCACCTTCATCCTCATCGACATGAAGACGCCGGGAGTCGACGCCCGACCCATGTTGACGATCGGAGGAACGCCCGCGTTCTGCGACACGTTCTTCGACAACGTTCGGGTGCCCAAAGCCAACGTCATCGGCAAGGTCAACGCGGGCTGGACGGTCGCCAAGGCCTTGTTGGGCCACGAACGCACGCTGCTTGCGCTGGTCGGAAACTCGCGTCGGACGCTGCGTCGAATCAAGCACATTGCGGCCGAAACGGCGGTTGGTGACTCGACGTTGCTTGAGCACTCGGAGTGGCGCGGCAAGATTGCTCGTCTCGAGATTGAGCTCGAAGCGCTCAAGATGGCCAGCCTTCGGGTGTTGGCGGGCGCGGAACTTGGCCAGGCACCGGGACCGGAGTCCTCGATCCTCAAGTTGCGTGGCACGGAGATAAACCAGCGGTTGTACGAGTTGGCGATGGAGGTGATGGGGCACGACGCGCTGTCTTGGTACAACGACGCTGGCGTGGTTCCCGACGCTGAGCAGGGCATCGCGCCGAACTTCTGCTACACGCGCGCCAATACGATCTTCGGTGGATCCAACGAGATCCAAAAGAACATCATCGCCAAATGGATTTTGGGCCTTCCGGCCTCCAAGTGAAGAGGCTGCCATGAACTTCGAGCTCACATCGGATCAGAAGATGCTGGCGCAGACGGTGCGTCAGTTCACGAAGTCAAAATCGCCGGTCGAGCGCTTCCGCAAGCTCCGCGAGGCGGGAGTCCCATGGGAGCGTGACGTCTGGGCGCACATGGGCGAGCTGGGCTGGCTCTCGGTGCCCTTTCCCGAGGATGTCGGTGGCTTTGGAGCGGGTTTTGTCGAGGTGGCGATCATTGCCGAGGGCCTCGGCAAGACGCTGGTGCCCGAACCCTTCATCGCCTCGGTTGTGCTTGGCGGCATGGCGCTGCTTGGGGCGGGTAACGCTGCGCAGCACGAGCAGTGGTTGTCGCCGATGATCGACGGCACGACCTCGCTAGCGTTGGGTTACGCCGAGCGTGGCTCGCGGTACGACGTGTCGGCGGTTGCGACCACGGCGAGTCGTGATGGTGGCGGATGGAAGATCAGCGGCGAGAAGATCTTCATTCCCAACGGTCACGAGGCGGAGAACATTGTGGTCTCTGCGCGGACCCCTGATGGTGTTGGCTTGTTCTTGGTCGCTGCGGACGGTCCGGGCGTGACGCGAGACAAGATCAAGACGATCGACGGACAGGGTGCGGGTCGACTGCGTCTTGATGGGGCGTCGATTGGCGATGACCGCCGCTTGGGTGATCCGGGCGACGGCAGCATCGCGATCCTTGAACACGTGTTGGACTACGGCGCGGCGGCAGCGTGTGCCGAGGGTCTTGGTGTTTGCCAGGCGACGTTGGACATGACCGTGGCGCACCTCAAGGAGCGCAAGCAGTTCGACGTGCCGATTGGATCGTTTCAGGTCCTGCAGCATCGCGCGGTCGATATGTTCGTCGAGGTCGAGCTCATGCGTTCGATGTCGATCTTGGCGAGTCTCGCCGTACACGACGACGATCCTGTCGCGCGCAAGCGGGCGATCAGCGCAGCGAAGGTGACGCTGTCGACGGGCGGCCGGGCGGTCACTCGCGAGTCGCTCCAGCTTCACGGCGGCATCGGCATTACCGACGAGCACGACAGCGGGCTGTATTTCAAGCGCATGCTCGTACTGGACACGCTGTTCGGAGACGAGGTGCACCACGTCGAGCGCTTCGCATCGCTGCCGAGCTTCGCCGAAGGATAGTCGGGCCGGGCCGGTGCCCGTCTTGGCGTGCTAAGTGCTTGGCGTGCCAAGTGCTTGGCGTGCCAAGGGGCTTGGCGCGTGAGGTCCGTGGCCACGCCGTCGAGCAGTCGGCCCAGCTCACCCTCGGCCTTCTTCAGGACCGAGGAATATTTGGCGTGGTTCGAGTGGGTGGCCGTGGTTGATTCCCACCATCTCCAAACCAAAACGCGGCAGCTCGAACACCCGACAGCACGCCTCAAGAATAACGGTTCCCTCGGCGTCGAACATGCGCGACGCACACAGCGTGCGGCGGCGTGTACCGAGCCAGCGGGACGCCACATCATCGGAGACCGGCGTGCTCGTGGTGGCCACCGCTGTCCCGTCGGCTTGCTCGCGCAATGCCAACGCCATGTAGCGGGCATCGATCCCAACCTCGGCTGCTGCGTCGACAAGGTCTTCGCGTGCGTGCCCGCCGTCCTTCGCAACATCGCTGGTCGCCAG
>JAESSZ010000620.1 GCA_016763875.1 Nannocystaceae bacterium | reverse complement strand
GCGACGGGAGAGACCAGGCGCGTGCATCCACGGACAAGCCGGAGTGGCTGCGCAAGCTGGGCCATGTGGGCGGTCCAGCCGAGCTGCAGTGGGGCTGTAGCCGGGCCCCCAAAGTTGCCCGCCAGCAGCCACAACACTACCGAAAGGCCCACGAAGGCCACCAGCGGGACCGCGTGGACCCACGTGCGGCGCGGTCGCCACGCCCACCACAGCCCGATCGCGACCACGTTGTGCAAGTGCACCATCACGATGAGCGAAGGCCGGCGCCAAGCCGCGATGGCCAGCATAGCGCCCGCCGCCAGTGCGAGAACGAACAAGCGCCGACGCGTGGGTCCGTGAGCCGCTGCCGCCGCCCCCGCGACCGCGGCCAGCGAAAGCTGCACATCCGTCGTCACAGCGCCGGCCAGCAACGGGATACCCGCCGCGATCACGAGCGCGCGCCTCCGGTGCCAGCCGGGTCGCACGATGCAGTACCGAACATCGGCCAGCAAATGCGGGACGCCAAAGAGGATCGGGCCCAGCGCCAGCGTCCATAACGGCGCGCCAAGGGCCAGCACGAACGCGACAGCAACCGAGACCGTCGCAACGGTCGCGACCCGCAGCTCACGCCGGCCCGCGAGCACGCTCGACAGCGGCATCGTCGAGCGAAGGATCCGGTTGCGAACGGCGTCCAGTCCAGCCGCGAGACCCTCGACCCCAAAGCCGAGGTCGGCCGTGCGTTGCCCTGCTCCGCCTCCCGCCACCAGCAGCAGCAGACCCCGGTCCACGTGCCGATGCAAGCGCGTTCTGAATCCGGCGCGACGAATCTCCGGCACCGGGCCCCAGACCTCCGGGACCGACGCCGTCCGTCCTTGTGCGGAACGCGGTAGCGCGTCGTCCGGGCTAATCGACCCCGCTACCCCTCCGGGAAGACCAGCGGCGCGCAGGTCGACACTCCCGCCCCCAATATCGCGTCAGGCCCGTCATCAACCACAAGCTCCGCCGTCTGCGCGACCGGGTCATAGTCATAAACCAGCGTAGGCCCAAAGAAGCGCGACAAGAAGATGAAGAAGTGCCCGCCCCAGTGGGCGAAGGCGAACCCGCCTGGGTCCAGCGCAAACGATTCGACGCCGGGTGGATCGAAGCCGAACATGCCTGGCTGTCCGACCTTCATCGTCTCAGCGACGCGAACCGTGGGGAAGCACGGATTCTTGGCGGTGCAGTCGTGGTCGAACGGGCCCGTGTAGTTCATGATGATCGTGAAGATGCTGCCCGCGCCTGTGCCGGTGAGCTCCACTCCGCTGAACGTCCTGCCTTCGGGGCCGTCGTACCAACGCGCCACTGGCTCTGTGTCTCCGAGCCCGTACAGATACGTGCCGTGGTCCGCGAAGAAGAGCGCTTCGCTGTTGGAGCCCTCCGCGTCGCTGACGAACGCCATCCCCATCGGACTCGATGCATGCATTGTGATTGGGAACTCGCCGACGGCCGTCTCACACTCCCCCGTATCGAGGTTGATGGCGTCCAGCCGCCGGGTGACCACGTCGTCACCGCCGACGAATTCGCCAACCCACAGGACCCACGCGCGTCGGTTGCGATCTACGGCCATGGTCGACACAAGCCAGTCGGCCTCAGTGTCGGGGCACACCACGTCTTGCACGGGCGTGAAGGCCAGCGTCTCTGGGTCGAAGCTCACGATCGACGCTGGCTCACCGCGTTCGACCCCGCGCTTGAGCAGATAGATCGGGTTGTCGTCGTCCTCGCCGCACTCGTCCACTACGCCCCCAGTCGCCGAAGCGACGTCGAGCTTGGGACCCATCCCGTCCTCACTTCCGGAGTCCGCGTCGGCGTCCGCGTCCGCGGATGCCGACGCGTTGCCCGACGATCCCACGCCGGTCGCGGTGGCATCCGGGCTCGCCGAGCTGCCCGTCCCGCCGGAGAGCTGGCTACCCGTGTCCGGATCACCGGAGCAAGCCAGCACAAGTACGGGGACGACGACGAGCGCACGCGGTAGAGACATCGAGGCATCGTACCTATACAGAATGTCGCTCTGAAGAGGCCTAGAGCCCCCTGCGCTCGACAAGCGGGTCGCTGGTGACACCGACGTTGCGTTGTCCCGCGTCTGTTATCGCCCCGCTCACAGGCCAACGCTCCCCGCCGACAGGTAGGTGAGTTCATCGACCCTGGACCGCAACGCACGTTGGTGTCGCCGGGGCTTCGGACTTGCCAGCGCCGCCTCGACCACGAGCAGGGGTGCTCCCGCCCAACGACCGATCTCTACGGCGAGGTCGGTCGCACGCAGCAACGCACGACGGGATGCCCGCGTCTTGACGCCGTCGAGCGTGTCAAGACGGTAGGCGGCGAGCGCCAACCGAAGATGGCCCAACGCAGGCGACGCCAAGGGTCGGGCAACACCGGTGATCCAACGCGCGCCTCGGATGCCCGCCTGTTTCCTGGAGTTCGGGTCTACGCGGGACATCTGAAAATATCGGAATGCCGGCCGCTGTCAGTCGCCAAATCCAGCGCCGAACTCGATGGCGAAGCGCAGCTGGATACCCCATCCGGGCTGGTCCGCGAAGTAGCGCAGCAGGCTCGCGTACTCCCGGTAGCGGCGATTGAGAAGGTTCTGGCCTCGAAGGCTCAGGCGTATCAAGTAGCTGTCCTGCGGGAACTCGACGCCTGCCCCGGCACCAAGCAGGACGTAGGCCGAGGGCGGATCGGCGAAGTCAGCCTCGGGATCGAAGCGCCGTTGGCGGTCTGCTACCGCCCCGTTGATCTCAAGGTAGCCGTTGGAACTGACGTTGGTGTCCGGCCAAAGATACCGACCCGTCATCGAGTACATGTCGGGCGGGACGAAGGTGACAAAGCCGCGATTGGTGAGGTCGACCGCGCGAACCCACGCACCGTTTGCCGAGACCTCGAACGGCAGACCGGGCGTTTGGACCGCGAGCCTGACCTCGCCACCGCCGAAGAGCGCGTTGATGGGATCAAAAGCGAACAGTGGCAGCGGTCCACGGGTGGTGCAGCTCAGCGGCGCACACTCCCCGCTTTGGGGGACGGGCCGAAAGTAGATGTAGTCGTCGATGTAGTTGACGTAGGCGGACCCCTCCGCGAACAACCAGTCATGGTCGTATTGCACCGTAGTGCTGCCGCCCCAGGTGCGCTCGATGCTCAACTTGGAGCTTCCGATGCCCAACACCGGAAACGATGGGGCCGCACCATTCATGTATTGCTCGTCGATCGCGGGTACGCGCGCCGAAGAGTTTGCGTCAACGCGCAACGTAAACTCCGGTACCTGTTTGATCGGTCGCGCAAGAACCCCGGCCGTGGCCGACCCCGCATGGTGAGTCTTCTTGCAACGCGCACCGCCATCATCACTGCGCGTGCACGCGTCTTCATCCAACCGGCCTCCAGCGCGCTGGCCGAGAAAGTCCCGCTCCCCGAGAAGCGCCGTTCTGCCCAAGGCCTCGTAGCGGCCCCCCAACTCCAGCTCGACCCGGTCGTGCACGAGACGCTCCACCACATACGGCCCCCCTGACATTGCTTGTAGTCGGGAATCAACGTCGTGTTGGCCTCGAAACGATTGGACTGCTGCACGACCCG
>JAESSZ010000619.1 GCA_016763875.1 Nannocystaceae bacterium | reverse complement strand
CTGCCACACCAGACCCGCGCCCATCGCCCCAGTTTGGCCACGACCAAGACGCGGCGCCGTTGACAACGGCCGGCCCCCCAGAAGCGGAAGCGGATGCGCTGGACGGCAATGGGGTGCCCGGTGGCTACTGGGGTCCCACCGATACCAGGGAGCCGCAGCCATCCGACGGACGTCGAAAGATCCTGATCGGCTCAATCGTGGCGCCGCTGGGCCTGCTCGCCGGGACGACTGGGGCAGTGTTCACGTATCTCAGCGTCCCTGAGCACTGCGTGCAGCGTTACGCGGGCATCGGCATCGACGTGCAACGCTCCCGTTGTGGCGGACTGCTGACACTGAACGCGATCCGCACGGGGTACGGCGCCCTCATGGTGGTCACCGGAGTGGTGTTCTTGGCCCTGGGCCTATCGGAGAAAAAAGAACGTCGTGAGTGGGACAGCCGCCATTCTTCGGCGTGGCGTCGCGGCCGGAGGGTGACGTTCGCCCCTTCGGCGGGCGGTTGGGCGCTCAAATTCTGAACGGGGGGCATCGTCACACACGCGCGTACGGTGTCGCCGCTGCACGTACTGTTGTCCGCCGATGTTGCGCGTTCCTGGTCGCAGTGGCGTAACATGCATGTCTTGCTGCACCGCGGATTATTGATGCGACGACTTCGATTTGGACTGGGACTGGGACTGACTGTGGTGTCTACGGGGTGTCCGTCGGGCGACGACGGAAACGACCCGGCCGGGATGCCCACCGGGATCACCGCTGGGGGGTCGTCCTCTGGCGGCGACGATGGTGTGCCGGACGACGACGCGGGCATTACCACCGACAACCAGACCGCCGACGATGGCACCTCGACGGGGGAGATGAACTGCGGCGAGGAGAACTTCCTGCTCGAAGCGGTACCACCCAACGTCATGCTCGTCCTCGATCGCTCAGGCAGCATGGCCGATAACTTTTGGGACGGCGACAACAATGCCGCGACCGCGGATGTCACGCGCTGGAACAGTCTGTTCAATGTGGTCGACTCGGTGGTGACCTCGTTCAACACGGACATCAACTTTGGCGCGCAGTACTTTCCGTCTGATAGTGCGCAAGATGCCTATGGCGCACCTGCATGCATGGTCGACGTCAGCCCCGAGGTCCCGGTCGACATCATGAATGCGGAAGCGATTTTGGCGTCGTTGGCTCCCGCCGACATCGGTGATCTCATGGGCGCAACGCCTGCCACGGCCGGAGTCGAAAGCGCGCTTGCCCACCTGCGCAGCCTCGACCCTGATGTCGATCGCTTCGTGATCTTGGTGACCGATGGCGCCGCGAATTGCGGTGCAGACTCCGACCTGTCGACGTGTCCCGCTGTCGGATGCGAGTTGATGGAAACCTACGATGACCGTCTGCCGCAGGTGGTCGCCGAGGCCTTTGATGACGAGGGGATTCCGACGCTTGTCGTCGGCATTGACGTCAACCCCACGGCCGGCGTGCAGGGGGTCGGCAACGATGGCCAGCCGGAGGCCGATACCTATCTCCGTCTCAACGACGTGGCCGTTGCCGGTGGTCGCCCGCTGGATGACGCCGCGAAGTTCTTCAACGCGCAGAACGAGCTCGAACTACAAAGCGCCCTGGACCAGATCGCGGGCCAGGTGGTTTCGTGCACCTTGCCGCTGGCTGACGAGCCGCTATCGCCAGCCTTTGTCGAGATCGAGATCGCGGGCATGCTCTGGGATCGCATCGACGATTGCCCAACGGAGGACGGCTGGGTCTTCACCAACCCCGACGGCCCCTATGACGCGATCGAGTTGTGCGGAGCTGCCTGCACTGCGCTGGCGGAGCAGGGGGCGCTCGACGTGACGTTTGGATGCCCGCCCTCCGGGTGAACCTGGGCGAATCCAGGTCAAGCTCCGCTAAAATCTCAGGCTCGTGCCGACGTTGATCTGGCCGCCAACCGGGCCGGGGAATACGACCGGGACCTGTCCGCCTGACTGCGCGCGGGCGTGGAACGCGGGGCCCATGACCGGGACCACCACACCCACCCCACCAATGACACCAAAGCGCTCGGTGACCGCGTAGCGGTAGTCGCCTTTGAGCGTGCCAGCCCACCAAGCGGTGAGCCTGCGTCCCGGCCGGTCGTAACCGATCCACTGATGGACCATGCCGCCGCCTTGGCCGCCCATGCACATGCGGATCTGATTGCGGTACACGTTTCTGGCGACGCAGACATCGCCGGTGAGCGCGCCCAGAACATTGGCGATCTTGCCTTCGCCGTGCTTGAACGCCGGGGTGCCCAGCAGCACCGCGCCGAATCGGAACTGGAACGTCTCGGTGCCGAGGACCAGCGCGCCGTCGACGCCGAACCCTGGTTTGGGAAGCAGTTGCCCAACGATGACGCCTTGCACCTCGAGGGCCTTGTACGGAATGCGCTTCTTTCGCGAAGCCTTGCTGTCGTCGTTGTCCCCTCGTGCGTGGGCATCCTGAGGTGCAGCAATACCGAGGACGGCCGACAAGCCGGCGAGCAAGCCAAGCCGAAGCCACGGCGAGGGCCGGGTGAAGGATGACCGGCGTACGAACATGGCTTCAAGGTAGGGGGAAGCGCGCCGTTACGCCAACCTCGAAGGGACGATTTGGCGCAGCGGGCGTTGCGTCGCCGCTGGCAACAGATGCGCCTTGGCTCACGCCAGGGCATGAAACCAACGGGCATTGCATCCGCGGGGGACCGTGTGGATTTGGTACCGTTCGTCCCTTGGCAACAAGCGCGTCGGTGGGAACCGACACCTCGGGTTGCCGGACACACAAAACGACCGGTAGGACTCAGACCTGCCCCTTTTGCGGAACGAAGGACACCACCATGGCAACGACGAACACGGCAACGACGAACAATTGGATTGTACTGCTGGGTTGCGTTGCGCTGACGCTGGCAGGGTGTTCCGGGGACGATGCCGAGGACGGCGGGGATGGCGGCGCTGATGGCACCGCTGGCAGCGGGACTGCTGGTGGTGACGAAGGGGCGACATTGCCCGCAGAAAGCGGCACGGCTGCCGTTTCTGGCGGCAACGGCTCCTCCACAGGTGCTGGCTCCGGCGGCGGCACTGCTGACGACTGCCTGGAAGGTGGTTCCGATGGTTGTGTCGATGGCGGCGGCACTGCCGACGGTGTCACCGACGAGGGAGACTCCGGTACGAGCACTGGCGGATCGTCCGGGACCGGCGACGAAGAAGGGGGCGAGGAGTCCACTTCCGACGACGGCATGATGGTCGAGCAGTGTGAGGCACCGGGCGAGTTGGTCACGTGTGACAACTGGGGTGACTCACCCGAGTGGTACCAAGTGCTGGGACTTGGCTGCGAGGGCGGCCCCAACGAGACGATCCCGATCGTAGGCCCTGGTTTTAACTCCCCAGACGGCAACGGTTGGGCCCTCGCCACGCAGTTCGGGACGTACGAGATCATGCCGGGCGAGCCGCTGTGGGCGCCGATCGAGGGCGAACAGATGTTGATCTTGTCCACGGGTCAGGCCGGCGTTCCTGATGCAGACGGGCGGGTCGAGTTCGCCTCGCTCAACACCGATAGCAACGGCAACCCCGATAACAAACCGCTTCCCGCGCCCATGAGTCCCGAGGCGGGCAGTGCTGGCGCACCGTTCGTCGGGTGCGATGGCGTCAACGACTGCTCCGACAGTCTGGTCAATCAGTGGAACTCAGGCGGGCAGGGGGCCAACGACTTGGTGTGGTTGCAGTTCGCCGCCCAGGTTCCCGGTGGTACCCACGGGTTCTCGCTCGACTTTGCCTACTTCTCCGAGGAGTTCCCCGAGTGGGTCGGCACGACGTTCAACGACATGTTCGTTGTGTGGAGTAACTCCGAGACGTACACGGGCAATCTGTGTTTCATCGACGACCAGCCGTGCACGGTGACGGCGCTGTGGCCGACGCAGCACCAGCCTGGCGATGCGGAGCTGTCGCAGACCGGCTTCACCAACGACGGGGCGACCGGGTGGTTTCAGATCAAGGGATCGGCAGAGCCCCACGAGTTGCTGCAACTGACCATCGCCGTGTTCGACATGGGCGACTCGGGGTGGGACACCATGGTGCTTCTCGACAACTTTGCGTGGGACTGCGAAGGCTGCACACCCAGCGAAGTGAATCCATGCGGCGTCGTCGACCCGACCTAGCGCGGTCTGATCTCGTATGACGATCTCAATCGACCGTGGGCAGGTCCGGCGTGTGTGCGCGCGATTGTGCGCACGAGATGTGTCCTGGATTACAGTATGGCGCGGGGATCGACGCCAGTTGAGCGGGGCGAGCGCACAGTTCATCGGCGATTGTTGTCAAACCTTGAGGGACAATTCGGGGTTTTATGGACCCTCTGGGGGTCAACCGAAGGCATTTCGGCGGTGGGGCGGGTCTGCGCAGGGTTGCGCCGAGCTTTCAGGCTGCACCCAAGTGCCACTACAGTGTCTGAGCGACGCAGCGCGGCAGGGGATGGCCGGGCAGCGCTCAATAACAAGAGGGGTCCGCGAGCGATGAAAAACACGAAGATCGAGGTGACGATGTGCCTGTTGGCTGCGTTTGTGCTGCCAGCGTGCGCCGATGACGACAGCGGTGCCGCAGAGGGCATCGGCGGCACCGGCACCGAGGGTGCATCCGATGACGATGGTGATGAGGGGGACGCTGGCGACGCTGTCGCAGGTTCCGGTGGTGCGTCCGCTGGTGGCACGTCGGGGGATGACGCTGGCCAGTCGGCCGACACGATGGCCGATGACGGTGCGACGACCGGTGGGACCGGGGACGACCGCGGCACGAGCACGGGCGCCTCGGACGAGTCGGACGGTTCCGATGGGTCGGACGGTTCCGACGGGTCGGAGGAGTCGGGGTCCAGCGACGGCAGCGTGGAAGTCGAGCAGTGCGAGGCGCCGGGTGATCTCATCACCTGCGACAACTGGGGCGAGGAGGTCACCTGGTACCAGGCGTTGGGTCTGGGATGTCAGGGCGGGAACAATGAAGTCATCCCGATCACGGGCACGGGCTTCAACTCCGATGACGACACCGCGTGGAATCTCTCCACGCAGTTCGGCACCTTCGAGGAGATGCCCGGGGTGCCGTTGTGGCGACCGCGTGAGGGCGAGCAGATGCTCATTTTGTCCAGCGGCAACGCAGGCGCTCCGGACGACGACGGCGTCGTACTTGATGCAGGCGGTGGCTCAAACGGCAACCCCGACAACAAGCCCTTGCCTGCGCCGATGAGCCCGCAAGCGGGCAGTGGTGGCGCACCGTTCACCGGCTGCGACGGCGTCAACGACTGCTCCGACAGTTTGATCACCCAGTGGAACGCAGGCGGTCAGGGAGCCAACGACCTGGTCTGGCTGCAGTTCGCCACTGAAGTTCCCGGCGGCACGCACGGGTTCTCGCTCGACTTTGCCTACTTCTCGGAGGAATTTCCCGAGTGGGTCGGTACGACGTTCAACGACATGTTCGTCGTGTGGAGTAACTCCGAGACGTACACGGGCAATCTGTGTTTCATCGACGACCAGCCGTGCACGGTGACGGCGCTGTGGCCGACCCAGTACCAAGGCAACGACCCCGAACTCGACTCGACGAGTTTCACCAACGACGGCGGCACCGGATGGTTCCAGATCAAAGGGTCGGCGGAGCCTGGTGAGACCCTCCAGCTGACCATCGCTGTGTTCGACATGGGCGATACGATCCTCGATACCCTGGTCATTCTCGACCAGTTTGCGTGGGACTGCGAAGGCTGCAGTCCCAGCGAAGTGAATCCCTGCGGCGTGGTGGACCCCACGTGAGCACCGAGCGGCTGCTACCACCATCCCAAGTCGCGTGATACAGACCACGGCGTGCCACGTAGCAACACGCCGCGGGTGATGAGAGCTGGGCCCTTCGGGGTCTGGCTCTTGTTGTTTCTGGTCGTTCTCACCGTGGGGCGCTCGGCGAATGCCGCGCCCGGACGCGTGGCCATACTGCGGTTTGAAGACGATCCGATCGGGGTCGTGCAGATGCGGCTTCCCAACGGCCTGACCGTTCTGCTTTCGGAGAACCACGAGCGGTCCGAGATTTTCGGGGCCGTGGTTGTGCGTGCAGGCGGCAAGAACGACCCGGCCGAGCACACGGGTATCGCCCACTATCTTGAGCACATGCTGTTCAAGGGTACGGACGAGCTGGGCACTATCGACTACGCCCAAGAGCGCCCGCACCTGGACGAGATCGAGCGTCTCTACAACGAGTACGCGGCGGCGAGGACCGATGCGGCTCGGGACCGTCTCCAGCACGCCATCGATGATGCCGCGCAGAAGGCCGCGAAGTGGGCGATTCCCAACGAGTTGGACCACTTGCTCGCGGAACTGGGGGGCACGGAGGTCAACGCCTTCACCACCAACGACATCACGGCCTACTACAATCTGTTTCCATCGAGCCAACTGAGCACGTGGCTGGACATCTACGCGCATCGATTCGAAGCGCCGGTCTTCCGCTTGTTCCCTTCGGAACTCGAAGCTGTCTACGAAGAGAAGAACCGCTCGATGGACGGTTTCATGGAGCCGGCCTACGAGGCGTTTATCCGCTCGTTGTATCCGGGGCATCCGTACGGTGAGCAGCCGGTGTTAGGCACGGTGGAGCACCTCAAACGACCCTCGCTCACGGCGATGCGCGAGTTCTACGAGCGCTACTACGTCGCCTCGAACATGGCGTTGGTGCTGTCGGGCGACTTCGAAGCGGCGAGCATCGCACCGATGATCGCGGCGAAGTTTGGCGGCTGGGAGACGGGGCAGCCGGCCAACTTGGCGTTGCCCGAGGTCAAGCCGCTCAGTGGACGGGTGAGTGAGACCCAGCGCCTCACCCCGATCCGCGCGGCAGCGTTTGCGTTTCGCACGCCGGCTTTGGCCCACGAGGATTACCCCGCACTCAAGGTCGCCCAGCGGGTGCTGGCCAACGACGAAGGCGCGGGCACGCTGGACCGTCTGGTCGACGACGGCAAGTTGCTGCTCGCGATGCTGATCCCGCTGAACTTCCACGACCACGACGGCCTCGTGCTGCTGTATGCCCCGCGGATCGTCTCGCAGAGCATGCGCCGCGCGGAAGCGCTGGTGCGTGGGGCTATCGATGAGCTGCGCCAGGGCAAGGTCGCTGCAACGACGATTGAGGCAGCTCGAGACAACCTGCTGCGGGAGATCGGTGCGCAGTGGGAGGACAACCGCACCCGCGCGCTGACGATGGCCGACACATGGGCCCGACACGATTCATGGGAAACGTACGTCGCGATGATCGCGGGCGTTCGCAGCGTGACGCCGGCCCAGGTTGCTGCGGCGGCCGATACGTGGCTCGGCGACAACTACTTGTCATTCCACTCGCGGCTCGGGCGACACCGTCCCGGCAAGCTCGACAAGCCGG